>CAUZFJ010000022.1:0-10709 GCA_963579105.1 Candidatus Thalassarchaeaceae archaeon | reverse complement strand
TGGGGAGAACCCTTCCACAATTTGATTTCCAATTGAAAAATTAAATTTTCAATTGATTACTTTGCTGATAATCATTACCGCTATCGTGATTCACCCTCAGCGATTGGATGAATGTTGATGGTAGCAGTTCCTCCACCTCCTAGTGATAATTCAGAGGAATTGTTGTTACGACGCAAAAGAGCATCTTCTGCTGGTGGCCAAACCAAGGTTGATGCATTGCGAGCGAGTGGAAGAAGAACTGCGTGGGAGAGAATCAACGCCTTAGTTGATGAGGATTCTTTTGTTGAAGTTGATAGTTTTGTAACTCATCGTAACGACCAATTTAATCTTCACCTCCATCCAATTGAAGGTGATGGTGTAGTATGTGGTCACGGCACTGTTGATGGCAGGAGAATTTTTTGCTTTGCTCAAGACTTCTCAGTATTTGGTGGTTCAATGGGCGAGATGCATGCTCTGAAAATTGCTAAACTTGCTGAAATGGCTGAACGGGCTCGGATTCCACTTGTTGGGATTTGGGATGGTGGTGGGCAGCGAGCCCACGATGGTGTGCATTCGCTTGGTGGCACTGGAGTTTTACTAGACCGAATAGTTGCATGTAGTGGGAGGATCCCAATGTTCAGTCTGGTTCTTGGCCCAGTAGTTGGTGTGTCTGCTTTGGCTGCAGGTTTAGCCGATTTCGTTATTCTTGGTCAAGAACATGGTCAATTATTTCTTTCTAGTCCTTTAGAAACAGAAGAAACTGCAAGCGGGGAGATAACACCACAAGAATTAGGCGGCGCTGATTTACACGCAAGTCGTTCAGGCATTGCTTGCATGATTGCTGCTGATGAAGATGAGGCTACAGAAATAGTATCAGAGATGCTCTCATTCTTGCCGGACCATTGTTTGGCAGAGCCGCCAATCAGCAAAACCAGTGATGAGGCTAATCGTAGTTGCGATGTATTACAAGATTTAATTCCAGATGATGCCAATCATCCTTATGACATTCGTAAAGTAATCTTAGAGGTTGTGGATGACAATCACTTTCTTGAATTGTCTGAAACATATGCAGACAATATTATCATTGGTTTTTGTCGGCTTGATGGCGCGACAGTTGGGGTTGTTGCTAATCAACCAAAAGTCCTTGCTGGTTGTCTAGATATTGATGCTAGCATCAAAGCGGCTCGCTTCATCAGAACCTGTGATTGCTTTAACATCCCGTTGCTCACCATCGTTGATGTGCCTGGGTTTTTACCCGGCACAGTTCAAGAATGGGGTGGTATAATTCGCCACGGCGCTAAATTGCTATATGCCTACGCTGAAGCTACAGTTCCAAAAATGACAGTCGTTACTCGTAAAGCCTATGGCGGTGCATATTTAGCAATGTCTTGCAAACATTTGGGCTCCGATTTTAATGTTGCATGGCCAACCGGTGAGTTGGCTGTAATGGGTGCAGATGGGGCGGTAAACATCATTCATCGTCGAGAACTAAAAGTTGCTGAGGACCCAAATGACACCCACCAAACATTAGTGGCTGAATACAAACGAAAGTTTGGTGACCCATACGTTGCTGCACGAAATGGCTGGCTTGATGATGTCATTGAACCTCAGGAAACTAGAATCCACCTCATTCGGGCACTGCGATTACTCAGGAATAAGCGGGAATGGACTCCGCCAAAAAAACACGGCAACATTCCGCTGTGACCTAAAGAATCAGGTGGGTATAGTCATGTTTACTCGTCGCGTTTCATCAATGTGAAAATAAGTGTACCTCCACCTAGCAAGAGAAATACTCCTGCGATAATGAAAGCAAACCCGCTTAGGCCTGTTGATGGGCCACCACCTGAAAGACCGCTATCATTAGGGTCGGCCTTTTCAATCCAATAATTTGATTCCTCACTAGTAGCATAGCCATCATTGACACGGAGATTCAATTTATGGTCACCATACGAAAGTTCGTGAGCGAGAAGGTCTGCTTGGCACTCAAATCGATTCGCACTCTCTTCAGCGCACGAAGGGGTAATTCCCTTCCAATCCCCATCATTCCATGAATATTCAATTAGCCAAGGACCATCACTGTCCACATCATTGATATCTAGTCTGAGAGATGTCATATTTTCAACAATATTGGCTGGCGTCTGCCATTCAACAATAGTATCATCATCAACCTCTTCTACGATAATTCGCAATGGTTGACGAATTGATTCAGTACCATCCGTAGCAATCAATGTCCAGGCGATTGCCCGGCCAAACCAATCAGATTGAGGGGTTATACGTAATTGTTCATGCCAAAATTCTAGGGTGATATTTGATTCACCAGATTCAAGAGTTATGTTCAATTCATCACCGTCAGGGTCCCATACGATTTCTGATAGTGGCACATCTTTGATTGTGTCTTCTTGAAGAGTGAATTGACTGATGTTAAAAATAGGGCGGTCTGCAACCGGAGTTACGATAAAAGTGGCATTTAGCCAGGTGCAATCATCAATATCCTTCTCATAATCATTCAAGCCATATTTGAGCATACAAAAAGAAATTTCTTCTTGTCCATGCCAGTGTTCAGATGGCTCAACACTAACATTTGAGTTATAACTCCCCCAAGATTCGCCGGGGATTATCACCTCTCTTATCCCACTAACTCTGATATTTTCACCATAAGAACCGCTATCTATGTCGTAATAATCGAGTTGTGTGGTCCAATGGATTGCCACAGCATCCAATTCTTCATCCGTCACATATGAAGCCAAGTCGAAAATTGTTGAATTTTGGTCTTCGGTCATTGTGAAAGTTGGATGCTCTAATACCACAAAGGGGTCATCTATTGATTGATGCCATAATTGAAAACAAAATGGAACTCTTGATGGTGGGTTTCCCGGTGTAGACTCATCTCTTATTTCCCCACAGACGGTATACCAAGTATCTCCACGACGCTCTGTCCAGTCCGCTAAGTCAACTAGTTTTACTGCCCTTCTATCATCTTGTAAGATGTAATCTAATTCTGGTTCAGGATCCCCTTCATTTGATACGGCAAAAGAGAACTCATTGCCAATGAATCTCAATTCATGTCCATCTACATCACTTGCTATCTCACTAGCGTTGATGATTAATTCACCCTCTTCATCTATCACAAAATATGGCATGGGATTTTCTAATTGCGGCGGCGAATTTGCCCTTTCAAAAGTAATCTTGACAGATGCTTGTTGCCCATCGTTTGATACTTTCATTTCAGCGGTGTGAAAGCCAGGGTCTAGAGAATAAGGAGATAAATCACAAGTTGCTGTATCGTTGACTGCGTTCCAATCACCACCGGTCCAACTTGATTGGCCAACAACGCGGCAATTGATTTCAAGAGTGCTGGGTGGTGAATCCAAATCACGTTCAGAAACAGTTGCTGAAATGTGTATCACATCAGTTGAGGTAATCGCTGAAGATGATGCATGTAATTCCCATACTTCTTCAGTTAAATCATAAAGCCATGTTTGGTCAAATACATCGTCATTCATGCCACCAAACAAAACTAATTTATCACTTGTTTTATCAAAAGCCATGCCTGAAAACCACATCGCGTCAATACCCCAACTTGGCATTTTGGTCCAAGTTAATTGAGCCAAATCTAATTTCCATAATTCATTTGAATAATCAATGCCGGAATCAAATGGATTCTGAGCGATTCCACCGAACATATAGGCGACTTGATTTTCTCTATCAATAGCAGTTGCCATGCCAGCACGGCCTGTGGGGAAATCCCCCGGAAGTGACAGTTTTGACCATGTGTTTAGTTCTCCATTAAACATCCAAGTCTCATTTGAAAGATTTTTCCCGCTGTCATAGCCACCGAACAGGATGGTTCTATTCCACCCTTCAGAGAAAAACATGGCAGGATTTGATATGCCGCGTGGAGAGTTGGCTGCACTAAGATTTTGCCAAACGGCATTACCTGGATTGAAAGCCCAAGTTTCGTTGGTGTAATTGCCAGTATCAGCTTCTTGACCACCGTACGAAATATATCGTTGGGAACCAGAGTCCCATACCATTGCTTGAGAACTCATTCCTGATGGGCGAACACCTTCCGAATATGATGTCCAAGAGGAGGAGTAACCATTCCATGACCACATAGTTGGTTCACCAGAATCACTATTTCCAACCATTAAACCACTGGCGTTTCCATCACTTGCAAAAGTGTTAGTTCCAATTGAATTAGGTCCATTTCCTGCATTTTCCCAATTTGTAGTGCCATTCAAGTCAAGAGTCCACATATCTGAGAAATTACCCCCACTCCATCCACCCGAGAGAACTGTTTTGTTAGTTTGATGGTCATAGAATAAAACTGGTGAAAAGCGTCCTGCAGGAGCGTTTAGCAAAGTTTCTTCAATGTCAACTAGATAGAATTGGTTTGCATCAAGATTTTCTGAAAGATATGAATTAGCATCCGATGGTTGGTCTGGATTATTTTCCCGGCTAGATGCAGCATACCAAATTTCATCCTCACCCTTGAGGGTTAAATCTAGCAAAGGTGTGAATTTGTTAATTGCGTGTTGTTGTTGTTCTGACGCGGTCATCGTAGCATCACCGTCAAACAAGTTGTCGAGGAATGACTGGTCATCCTCATACTGTACGTGGTTGGCACCTACAACCTCTAGCAGTTGCCAGCCACCATTCCACTGCTGTAGTAGTGGTTTGATATGTTCATCAATTGGCGCTACTGTATCTACGGTTCCAGTCAGAAATAGTGAATGGGCTGGATTTGCTAAGCCAATCGCCTGAATATTGACACCTATGTCATCAATATCGAGTCCAACGCCAAAAAGTGCCCTAGGCGGTTGGTATTGTCCTGAACTGAAAACTGAGCCCCAATAACTGCTCACAACCATCGCTAATCCGGCACCGCGACCATGTCCTGAAACACCCCAGTGGTCCATGTCGATGCATCCCTGCGCACCTGCTGGTCCCCGATTTGGATTACCTGTTAGATTGATGAATCCGATAGTTTCAATCAATTGCACATGGTCGAGAATCGCCTGATAGGCTTCATCACCGGCTCTTTCTTCCCCTATGATGACCACGAAATAACCAGCCTTTGCTAAGCCTTCACCCAACCATGAATAGTCATCAAAACCTTCTCCTTCATCAGCATGGAATGCCAGCCAAGGGTAAGGTGCCCAAGCACAATCAATAGGCTCATCTTCCCCCGCTTGGGTAGAAGGGTAGTACAGGCGAATATCCTTCACGTCGTTCTCAGAATCAACATATATGGAATCTTTCCAACCAGGTAAAAATCTCTCTGCGCTTACAGGTGCGGTGAAATTTGTAGATTCTTCATTAGATTCAGCAGTTGCTGTAATAATCATCGACGTCAAAATTGCTGAGACAAGAAGTGCCGATAGCACCGATGCCATGCCCTGATGCCTCTTCATTGCTATTTGCTTCAACCCAATTCCCTTTGAATGAGTCGCCGTTTAGTTCATGTTTCAATCAGAAATAAGAATGTCCATTAACTCGCTAAGTGTTGGTAAATCATCTGCGGCTTGCGGGTAGTAAAGATGTGCCCAGCCCTGAATATGTTGGGCTGCTAATAACCATCTTCCATCCAAAAATAGACCCCACTCATTTTCGATAACTGATTCAAATTCACCATCTGAATAACTGACTGAGAGGAAAACAGGTGCGTCTAACCCAGCATCAATTCGCTCACCTTTGATTTCGGGGGTTGAACCTGCTGGCTGGTCAAAATCGATGTGAAGTCTTCTGCCGATATGGTCGCATACATCTCTTGGGTTAACTATTGAATCTTTCCAAGGGCCTCGGGGTGAAAGATTACGTCGACCTTCCTTCCACCATATTTTTCCTCCTGCCTCGGTCCATGCAGCGGCGCACGCACGAGCGGTTGAACCACCCCCCGTCATGCATAGTAGCGGGCGATCCAAGTCATCTGTGAAGTTAAAATCAAAACCAAATTCCCGAGCAACCATCAACAAACCTACGCCATCGGTATTGGCTGCCTTCCATACATGCCCGTCATGTCGCAATTGGTTGACCGATGCTAACATTGGCTCACCAATTGACCATTCAGTTCCAGAGTCAATCGGAAGTTGGTGTTTTAGCGGGCTTGTAATAGATAGCCAAATTTCTCGTTTTGTGGGGTCTGACCCCTCATCTTCCTTGGCTATTGCAATGATCTTTGCATGACCCCACGCTAATGCATCAATCAAAGAAGTATGCTGTATTTTCTCACAATCGTGAAAAGTGATAGTGTGGCCAAGGGATTCCAAGTGTTGAGCGACTTTTTTGAATAGAAATGGTGTCAACGAGTGACTGATTGGATTACCAGCCACAGCCGCGCAGACAGTGGGACCCTTTGCCATTAGAAGTCCCAAACCGGAATTGGTGAAAAGGCTCACGCTTCAACGTCAATTACCTATATTATTGAAATCTGACTAATTTATCAGATTTGTGAAATGTTCTAAATAGGCAATCTGAAATCTTATATCTGCCTTCTAAACATTATAGTTTCAATTACAAAATGATGAAGACTTGAATACTTATTGACAACACGAGCCATCATGCCAAGTGACCTCGAAATTGCCCTAGCCGCCAATCCTATTCCAATTGAAGAGGTTGCATGGAAACTAGGATTGGGTGTGGAAGACCTTTGCCCACAAGGAAATAGCGTGGCTAAGATATCGTGGGAAGCGCTCAAGAATCGTAGTGATAAGCCCAAAGGTGTTCTAATTTTAGTTACAAGTGTTCACCCTACTCCGTTTGGAGAAGGTAAGACTGTTACAACCATCGGCCTTAACCAAGGTTTGAATCGTATTGGCAAGAATGCTGTTTGTGTAATTCGCGAACCATCAATGGGGCCGGTCTTTGGAATAAAAGGCGGTGCAGCAGGTGGGGGATACTCACAGGTCCTGCCAATGGAGGAGATTAACCTACATTTCACAGGAGATATTCACGCAGTAACCTCGGCTCACAATCTTTGTTCAGCGATGCTTGACAATCACCTACATCAAGGGAATAAGTTGGATATTGACCCATCAAGAATTATTTGGCCAAGAGTGCTAGACATGAATGATAGGTCACTCAGGAATTCTGCGATTGGTCTGGGGGGTGCATTGAATGGTTTTGCCCGCGAGGAGAGATTTGACATTACAGCAGCTAGTGAGGTGATGGCAATTCTTGCGTTGGCTAGTGATTATGTAGATTTACGAAAACGACTTGGCGAAATTGTAGTTGGACAAAATCGTGATGGGAACCCAATAAAAGCTGAAGATATCGGTGCTGCTGGCCCGATGTCAATCTTATTACGCAACGCCTTATTACCAAATTTAGTCCAAACTTTAGAAGGTGATCCTGCTTTTATTCATGCAGGTCCTTTCGCAAATATTGCCCATGGCAACTCAAGTTTGATTGCTGATAACCTTGCTCTAGCGGTATCTGATTACGTGGTTACCGAGGCTGGATTTGGTTCTGATATGGGTGCAGAAAAAGCCATTCATATCAAGGCGGCTGCGAGTGGTATTCCACCCGATTGCATAGTGGTCAATGTCACAGTGCGCAGCATGAAGTTACATGGCGGAGGTTTCTCTTCATCAGGAGGCCAACGCCCATCAAAAGAAGAATTGGCAAAAGAAAATGTGGATGCAGTTTCTAAGGGCGCGATGACAAACCTATCGCGGCATATTAGGAATATGAAGCGATTCATGGTGCCGGTTGTAGTCTCTGTAAATCGCTTCTCAACAGATTCAGAAGCGGAGGTTCAAGAATTATTGAAATGCGCCCACGAATGTGGTGCCGACGACGCAGTCATCTTTGATGGTCATCAACGAGGAGGGGCGGGAGCAATTGACCTCGCTCATACGGTTTCAGAAGCTTGTCAAGACCACTTAGCGAATGGCCGACCATTTGAAGCGTTATTTGACAAAAAAATGGGCATTGTTGAGAAAATGTTACGGGTTGCAACAATGGTTTATGGGGCTGAATCAATAGACTTACACAAGCAGGCAGAGCGTGATCTCAAACTGATAAAGAAATGGAAATACGATAAATTGGCTGTTTGCATGGCAAAAACACAGTACTCATTCAGCCATGTTGCCCACGAAATCGGGGCTCCAAGCGGCTTTACCTTACCAATTATGGAGTTACGACTCAATGCAGGGGCAGGCTTCGTCGTTGCTGTTTGTGGGGCTATGATGACTATGCCAGGGTTGCCGAGAAGGCCAGCAGGTATGGATATGGATATTGATGAGGATGGTAACCAAACCGGTATTTTTGGATAGACGCAGCCACAAAGTGAAATCAACAATATAGGCTGTTACTTGAATCATAGAATTAGATTCGGTATTTTTCAAGCCATCTAGTATGGGATTACTATCCAAATTGCAACAACTAGCAAGGTAAATGCCAATCCAAGATTCAGGATTCTCGCTTGTTTCGGACTTGAGAATATTTTACTCAGTGTTACACCTGAAACCGTCCAAGTTAATACTGCACAGTATCCAAACACTCCATTTAATCCTACAAGTGAGACCTTTGAGATGAAACCATAACCAAATGTGGCACCAAACGTAGTCATCAGAACTAGAAAATGAATCCAAGCCTTGCCATTGACCATTTGTAGAACCAAACCAGTTCTGAATCCCAGAGGTTGTTCGGTGTTGCCAAGCGAAGATGTTGATTCAGAACCCTCTAAATTTAAATCTTCTAATTTGGTAGTTGCCATTTTGTAGGCGAGATAAGCGATGTACAAAGCACCAATCCATGATAGAAAAGTGAATACTTCTTCATTTTCTTCAATCACTGTTGATGCTAATCCAACTCCAATGCCTAGACTTGACCAACCAGTCACCATTCCGAGAGTAAGTGGGATAGTATTTCTGAAACCATGTTGGGAGCCGTGCGCCGCACACAGTAGATTGTTTGGCCCAGGTGAAAAGCACATTGGGACAATGAAAGCGACTACGGCAGTTAGGGCAACAATATCCATTTAATCACCTGCAAGGTGTTGTTTTAGATGCTTGCTAGTGCCTGTGACATATCAGCCCATAGATCTTCAACATCTTCAATTCCAATACTCATTCTAACAAATCCTGAATTGATACCTGCAGCAATTCTGACTTCTTGTGGGACGAATATGTGGCTTGTATTGAAAGGACATTCAACTAAACTTTCAACGCCTCCAAGGCTGGTTGCCTCAAATACGATTTCAAGACTACTGATGAATTTTAATGCCGCATCATCCCCCCCCTTGACAGTGAATGCTAACATTCCTGTTCCTCTTGGCATTATTTTTTGAGCCACCTCATATTGGCTATTTCCCTCAAGCATTGGGTGATTTACTGAACTAATCAGGGGGTGTTTTTCTAGGCGTTTGGCCAGTTTCAACGAATTATCAACATGTATTGGCATACGTGCGTGAAGTGTGCGCATTCCTCTCTCTAGTAGGTAACATGCGTGTGGGTCAGGGCAGCCTCCGAAGTGAACCTTTTTGGCGAAAAGAGTTGTAATTAATTCGGCGCTGCCAACAACTGCTCCACCAACAATATCCGAATGTCCCCCTAGGTATTTGGTGGTTGAATGTAAAACCAAATCACAGCCCATTGCAATTGGTTGGGTTGCCCAAGGAGTGGTGAAAGTATTATCGATGATTAGCAATATATTGTGTCGACGAGCAATATCTGCAAAGGCCGGGATATCTGCTACTTTCAATGTTGGATTTGATAAGGTCTCAATATACAATATCTTAGTATTTTCTTGAATTGCAGATTCATAGGATGATGGGTCAGTCATTTCGGCAAAAGTAACTTCAATACCAAATCTTGGTAATTCCTCAGTCATCAATCCATAAGTTCCACCATAAACATCTGGGGCGGCCACGCAATGGTCTCCTTTTGAAAGAAGGCCTAGAAGCGTTGTTGATATGGCTGCCATTCCGCTAGCGAATAACAAGCCATCCTCTGCTCCTTCCATGGCACAAATTTTTTCTGTTGCAGCATCAGAATTAACGCTTGATAGACGAGAATATAGTAGAGTATGTTGGGCACCAGCAGCCCAACCAGCATATCTATCCTCAGTCAACTTGTAAGTTGATGATTGGAAAATTGGCGTGTTGACAGCACCCTCAATGTGTTTGGTGCCTGAGTGAACTGCTTTTGTTGAAAACTGCTTGTCGGTTTCATCTGCTACCATAGCCCTACGAGGGCATAATTGACTTCAACAATACGCTATATAATGGCGGTGTCTGTCGGATAAAGGGTGGTTTATGATGGTGGAATCCGACTATATGACGGAAGTAATAAGAATAAACCGCCGATGCGACAAACATGCTTTTTAGTCAACTTGATGACAAAGACACACTAATTCTTGAACTTCTAATTGAGGATGCTAGAGCTAGCACAAAGAGTATAGCGGATCGTCTAAACATCCCTAGAGTGACGGTTCATGACCGGATAAAAAGACTTCAAGAGAGGGGGGTTATTGACAAATTCACAGTCAAACTTTCACACGAAAAACTGGGACTGCCTCTGCATGGTTTCTTACTAGCAAATTGGGCTGGTGACAAGGCTAGGGAAGACCGAAGAAGTGTTGCAAAAGAGATTTGTAAATTGCCATTTATTGTGGGTTGCCACATTATCACTGGTCAATGGGATTTCATTATTGAGGTAGTTGCCCGTGAAATGGATAGTCTTGGGGATTCAATTCTTGATGAATTATCAAAAATCGAGGGCATAGGT
>CAUZFJ010000021.1:0-11291 GCA_963579105.1 Candidatus Thalassarchaeaceae archaeon | reverse complement strand
GCATGAAGTAAGTACCTAATTGTTCGTAGGACATAGCCTCATTCAAGGTAGGGCCACCAACTATTCCTAAATCTAGCAATCCTTGTGCCATTACTTCTTTTGCAGCATTATGAGGTGCATCAAATGATTCACCCGGTTTACAAGCAGATATGGCTGCAATTTGGGAATCTAATACCAGTTGGTAAAGAATAGCTTGATGTTCAGTAAATTTCCCATTTATTGGCCATGTCCTAGTTATGTCGCTTGCATAGCCTGAAATTTCACATCCTGCATCAATCAATACGAGATCACCATCCAAGACAGGTGAATCATTTTCGACATAATGCAATATTGTTGCATTATCTCCGGCTCCAACAATGCTGGGATAGGACCATTGACTACCATTATTTACAAAACATCCCTCAATTATTGCTTGTAATTGGAATTCTGCCATTCCTGCTGATGCGTTTTTCATGGCTTCAATGTGGGCCGCAGATGCAATTTTACATGAATGGCGCATTAACTCCAATTCACTTTCTGATTTGAATAATCTCAGTTCTGATACCAAAGGCCTTGGGTCACAGAGGTTTGCTGGACCAGAACCCGTTCTTTGCCTATTTCTACTAGTTTCTAACAGGGCCTGGTCAACAATTCCATCTACTTCGGAGGACAAACCTCGTTGATGAAATACATTTGTACAGCCATCTAAGAGAGTTCCTAATTCAGTGCTTATTTCATCTATTGATACAGCCTTATCAATTGGAAATTGTTCCTCAGCACCTTGGAGTCCCAATCTGATTCCAGTCCATGTCTCTTTGAGAACATCTCTAGGAGGTATAAATAAAATTGAATTCAACTTCCCCGATTTATTTGCGAGGCAAAACACAGCATCAGGGCGATTCCATCCTACGAAGTATAGCATATCGGATGAGGCTCTGTAGGGGTACTCTACATCTGCGCTTCGAGTTGCTTCTGGGTTGTTGACGATTATTAAGAGAGAGTCATCTTCACAGAGTTGCCCAATGTTGCTTTGACGAGTGCGTAGTTCTTCTACACTAGTGGGGTCTGGAATATTGGAGAGGTCCAACCCGTGCGCATCGAACATGGTTTGCCGTCTAACCCGACTCTTATTTAGCATTCAGTCTGAATCTTCATTTTCAAATTGCTCATCAATTTCATCTGCAGTGTCATTTTGGCGTGTGCGTCGTTGAACCCACTTGGGTATGTCACCTGCTTTGTCTCCTCTTGTGAACCTGAAAGTGATAAATGATATTGTCACAAGCACTACCATGAAAATTGCCATCATATTTGTCTCACCACCTACTGAGGCAATCATTGACTCAGTTAATGATTTAGGTTCGTCCCATAATGGGTCTGACTCTGTACCCTCTATTCCTACAAATACCTCAATGAAGTCGCTCGCGCCGTCGTCATCTGTGACGCTGAGAGTGATAAGATGAATCTTCGATTCGTCTTTTATCCAGTCTCGACGCATTATTTGTTCTCTTCCAAGAGAAACAGGTTGCCCATCTACAAACCAAACAAAGTTCAAACCGCCCATGTCATTTTCAGTGTCAGAACTATCTGAGGCATCAATGGTCCACAATGGCTCGTTTGGCAACCTGATAGTTTCCTCTGTTGAAAATGTAATTCCTTCAATGCTTGCAGCAGCGGTAGGTGCCAGATTATTTACTATAAGTGATAAATTTGTACTATTTGATAATCCCGATGTATCGGTGACTCGGACCATGACATCAAAATGACCGGATTGGTTAGCATACCAATTCCAACTCTTTTCTGTACCAGCATCATGTACCATAGGTGGGCTAGAATCACCATCCCTTCTTACAATGAAAGTGAAGCGCAATCCATCCTTTCCCCACACTGGGTCATCTGAATTGCTGGCATCAAATCTTGCTAGTTGAGATTCATTTACTTCAGACGTACCACTCAGTGCTGCAATTGGCCGTTGATTATGCAACGCGATTGCTGTGCACGCAATTGTAGAAAAATTCCCAGCATTATCACTTGCTCGGCTAACAAATAACCACCATCCATCATTGTATTCTGAACTCTGGATTTGAAAGTTAAATGTCTCGCTGTCTAAATAAGATACACCATCATTCCTCCAATTTTCAACAGGTAAGTATTCTGATAGGACCCCTCGAACGCAGAAATGATTTGCTTGATTAGATTGAATTGCCGCCCACTCGAGAGTTGGCTGATAACCAATTTGACTTACGGCGACTCCGCTAATATTGAGGTCACCTCTCCAACTAATTCCCATTTCAGGGGAGGTTATCATTAAGTTAGGAGGCAACCCATTAATATCTGGGTTGATGAAAAGAAGGTGATGTACTTGTGATACTTGTTGTTCAACATCAATCACTACCACAGTTAGTTTGCAAGCACAAGGTGCCAAACCAGTGGCGTTTATCTCAACATAGAATGACCATGAATTTGTTGTTGGGTCTTGCCAAGATAGATTTTCTACCAACGTATTAATTGCTGAGCCTTGATAAATAATTTCGCCAGCTTCTTCTAACTGCCAGTGCAATTCTGATGGAAAAGCATCATCCCAAATTGTCCCATTGATTGGGAAATTGTTTGTGTATATTGCTCCATTGATACTTGTAAGCGTCAATGTTGGTTGCTGGTTACTAATAGCATAGTTTGAATTAATCATGGCTTGAGTTTGGTTAGTGGTGTCAATTATTGCAAATGAAGAAGACATCAATATGATTGAGGTTAACGCGAGGGCTAACTGCCAACACCGTGTTTGCATCAAATTGAGTCACGCTGCTCTATGCTATCAAGGCTAACACGAATTGTTTGCTATTTGTGTGATAGTGAATGCGTAAATCTTCAATCATAATTGGCATGGCAAACCTCTTAGTTATTGCAAACCGCTTAGTTGGAGGCTGGCGCACAGATGCAAACGAATGGTCTTCAACCAAACTGGTCACACTGTTGGCCTTGGCCAGGGAAACTGTTCCCTTCTCTTGGGTTAGTGTGCCATTTGTGCTCACAATCGTTGAAGTAACCATCTCCATCAACATCCATCTTTGCGTCAGCACCATCAAATGGGTCGAAGCGGAAGTAATACTCCCAACCATCGAACATACTATCTCCGTCACTGTCCATGTGGTACACTTCAGGTCCATCTTCTAAACTATCACCGTCGGTATCGTTCAAGACCGGATTTGTTCCGTTCAACATTTCTTCGTAATTAGTGTAATTCTCAAGATCATTGTAGAATTTAGCACCTTCAGGGGTATCTGGGTCAATGTGGCAGAGTGAGGAAGTAGGATCGTTCCATCCAGGACAGAACCTATTCAGTTCAGCTGTACGATTCAGGCCATCGTGGTCAAAGTCCTCGTCACCATCCATCACTCCATCTAAATCACTGTCCTCAAGAGCGGGATCCATTGGCCCCCTAGCCCCTAGGTTTTGAAGCGTAGTATTGTCAACCAATCCTTGAGAAATAGCCTGTGCACTGTATCTGACTTCCCAGCCATCTGGCAACTTATCACCGTCAGTATCATCATTTACAGGATTTGTATTCCAGCGATTAGGGGCCTCCATTTCGTTAGGTAGTGAATCGTTATCGATGTCATAATCAGCATCCGGAAGTGAGCCTAGCGATGGGTCCAGTGCCCAGCGACCACCAGTTTGGGGGAGGGCGAAGTTTGTCAGATTCATATCCCACAAGAAATATTTGGGGTCCGGTTCTCCATCGTTATTTTCATCTCCTCCAGATGCAAATCCTTGGATGTGATTATTCCACAACCAACCACCAGGACCGCGGGTACATCCTACATCGGTACAACCGGGTGGCTGGAAATTGTTTGTAGTAACCCAAAGGCTGTGGGAATTGGTATTGTCCATTGTTGACTGAACTTGCATCTCCCACCCATCAAGCATGCCATCTTGGTCTGTGTCATTGACAAGTGGGTTTGTCGCGGCTTGCCATGGTCTTGGTATGTACAGAACTTCATTTCCATCATTTAATCCATCATCATCAGAGTCTGAATCATTTGCGTGGGTTACATAATTGTCTAAGCCCATAATTACTTCTTCACCATCTTCTAATCCATCAATGTCAGTGTCAAACATACTTGCATTTGTGAAGTACGGTTCTCCCAACCACTGGAATCCATCTACAGCCTCAACGTAATCTTCAAGTCCATCGCTATCCGTATCTTTGTTAGATGCATTAGTATATGTTTCACCAAACTCTCTCCAGTCAGTGAGGCCATCATCATCAGTGTCAACATCTCCTGGGTCAGCAGTAACGTGAACAGTGTGCACACCACGGCTAACAACTAGGATGTACCATCCCATAACCTCAATGCCATCAATCAACCCATCTCCGTCAGTATCAGAGTTTAGAGGGTCAGTTGAACGACCATCAATGATCCCATCATTATCTCGGTCCCTTGCTTGGTATTCCATTAGGTTGGTGAACATCTCATTCTCTTCAACGATAGTCATCCAAACGTAGTTTCGGCTTGTGACTTCATTTTCATTTGCTGGTCCTTCTAGTAGAGTTAATGCTGGTATTCCGTAGACATATCCTGCACTTGGTGCCTTAATCGGCACAGTTTCTTCGTTGCCACCTGCGTGGGTGATTTTTGCATATGCTACAGTTTGATTTGCATCAACATAATCCATTAATGCAACAACGATTGAGTACACTCTAGCAATCCCTGTTAAATCACTATAAGTCACCTTTCCGTTGCCATTAGCGTCCCATCCATCCATATCGGGGTCAGTGTATGCGTTTAGTCCATCAACTGGATTCAAGCCATTATCTGCTTCCCAACCATCAGGCATACCATCTTCATCAGTGTCAGAAGTCAGTGGACTTGTGAAATTTGATGGCCCCCATACACGAGCTACATCGTACTCTGCACGGTTGTTGAGGCCATCCTCATCTTCATCACCAAATGCGTCAGATGCGTTTGCAGCATTCAGTAGTGTGTCGTAACAGTACTCGAATCCATCCGGCATTCCATCGCCGTCTGTATCCCAGTCTCCTGGTCCATTATTGCGGCCGTCACCATCCATATCTTCAATGAACCAGTCACGAGGATTTACAGTACTAGGGAAGGAATTGAGAAGGGTTGTGAATGGGCCGTCTTTAGTAGGCCCATTAATCACTGCCTTTCCGCAAACGACCTCAAGCAGAATTGAACCCATTGCCACTTCTACTTGGTCACCGATAAGGTCACCATCACTGTCTTCAGCCAGTGGATTTGTTCCATAACTCTCTTCAGCGAAATTTGCTAGAGTATCAGAATCAAAGTCGAGCACTTGGTCACAAGAGTGTTGTCCAGCGAAGTTCTCCAAGGAATCCCAAAGTTCTGCACCGAAGGTTTGTTCGAGATTTGCTTCAGATTCAGGGTCAAGAAGTACACAATCCCAGTTACCGTTTAGCGGGTCAAAAAGAGTTAAGTCACCTGATTGTGTTGTCATGTCAAATGTGTAGAGCGATTCCCATTTATCGTTAAGGCCGTCACCGTCGGTATCATTGCGCCGAGGGTCTGTACCCAATTCCATTTCTTCAATATTTACAAGACCGTCTCTATCTGGGTCGCCAAGAGGCCCATTGTCTGGGTCCGGCCATGTTTCGTCTGACCCAGAATTATCCTCTCCAGGATCAGTTTCAGTTTCAGTTACGACATCATCCAATCCAGCGTCACCGCTGTCTAATGGGTTTAAGCCGGCATCTACTTCGTAGCCATCCGTCATTCCATCTCCATCAGTATCCTCATCATAAGGGTCAGTGCCATAGGTATTTCTTTCAAGCCGATCGCTCAGACCATCTTCATCAAAATCATCAGGGTCTTCGTTGTAGAGTGTGTCATCATCTAGAATGTCTGATGCACCATCTTCGTAATCTATTGCAGTACTGATTATACTGCCTGCGATACTGTAAGTTCCTGCTAAGCAGAGGGTCACTGTAATTGCTACCACTGCCCATTGATTATGTGTCAATGCCATGTTTTCACCACTGGCCGTATGCCAATTCTCTTTCACGACTTACAGTACCCTGTTTAAGGTTTAACCGACACCGTTTGACTATTGCTCTTGAGGACCTTACCTCAAAATGAGGTCATGCAAGGTCATACAGGCTAGAAATCTGTATAATATGCCCATTATGAGAACAACTCCACTGAAGTTTACATGGCCGTGCTTCTGACCGTTCCCACGCGGCTGAAAGAATGCCTGCTGCGATGGCTGGATGGAACAGTTTTGATAGGTGTAATCTCACACCCCCTTGCTCATCAATTCCCTCCACAGATGTGACTCCACCCAATCCTGTCCTAGTTAGGAAGCGATGACCAACATGTATCCAGTGTTCGGGTTCTGCAATTAACACCATTTGGTCAGAATCAAGGAATCTTATCTTACTTGCTTCGGCAAATCCTGACCAGATTTTTTGCCTCTCTGAATCTTGCAAAGTTTCCCAGGTGAATTTTTTAGTTTCCATGTGAGTGGAACCAAGAAGTTGTGGCATGACACTCTCTTCAAATCTTAGTAACATATCCCGAGTAATCCCCATCATTCGTATGCCATCAATGGACCATACCCCATCAATATCATGATGTGCTAACTCTAGTGGGTGCATGCCTTCTGCCACAGGGTCCGAATTTGGATTGTCTCGCCATCTTGGATCTACTTGCATTGCTTTGGGGATATGGCGTTGGTCTAATTCGAGAGTTACAAGACATTCTGCATTTCCATCATCAGTCCAATGGAATCTATATCTAGATTTTGTCAGGAATTCTTGGGTTGCAGCAGCCCAACCCGCTGATAACGCGGAATGTGCTCGATTATGAATCATCAATTTAGTAGCATCAGATTCCACCTTCATAAGTTCTAATTTCCCTAATCCGCGAATTTCCCAATTTTTATTTATCCATTCAAACCGTTTGGTTAATTTTTTGAAGAATGGATTTGGCATTTCTTCTGAAGAATTTTTGAGACGATACTCCTCAGATTCTGCAGCCGCATGAGCTATTTTTCTACCCAACGGGATACCAACCAAATTTTCCAATTCTGAAAGCCACATTTCAAATTCGTTGACTGTAAGGAAATGATACGGTTCACCACCTATTTCATCTTCACATAACAAGCCACAGGAAGTAGGTGTGAACTTCGATTTCAGGAGATTAGAGAACCAAGGAGTGTCATCTTTGGATACTTCATCAATTAGTGGCACAAGTTACCCCTGTGGCCCAACCCAATTTGAAGTTTCTATTCGTAGTTCGTAATATTGGTTCAGCAACAGAGCCTTTCATTTGGTCAGCGTGATTTCAATAATCACCTTATTCATCATTTTTCCCAGGTGAGGGATTAGGTCTTCTAGAAGGTCTCTTTATGCCTATTGATTCTGAAACAATAGAGTGACTTGGGATGTATTTTTCACTTAAATCGGTATCCATTATGGGGATGCGTTCAGAAGATTCACCCGATTTTTCAGCCGTTACACTAGAGCGGATACTCCTTCCTCGGTACGCTGCTGGACCGATTAGCGCCTCTAGTGCACGCTGTTGTTTACCAACTGGTTTGGGTCGTTTATTCCACCATTCAACTGGCAGGGGTGAGCACCTAGCGAGAGGTTGAGAGAGCATTTCTCTTCTTCTCTTTGAAATGTTGCTCAGTACCCCCTTTTTCTCCTTTTTTGGTAATCGAACAACGAGCCATCCAGGCATTCCAAGGTCGTAGACAACGCCATTAATTGTGACTAGTAGTCCAGACAACAACAGATGTGTCCCAACAGGAATTTTATCTGAATCAAAACCAACCTTGTACCGCTTCAACCTTTTTGCATAGGCAATCATAGCTTTTTGATCACGGTGTTTGATAACTCTACGTTGTTGCTTGCGGAAGCGTAAGGCGAAGAAATGAAGGACGATGAGTGAAATAGATATTGAAACACCAATAATTTCACTAGAACTTCTATCATACGCTATCAAACCGAAAATTATCCATGTTGGAAGCAATACTATCCAGTTGAATAATCTCAATACTATTGAAGGCGAATATCTTGGGGCAACTCGCCTTTCTAATGCTTCGTGGGACGCGATAAATATGTTAGCAGTGATTGCTTCATCTTCCCCACCTTTTGTTAGCAAAGCGGCTATTGGATTAGTTGGCGCTTCGTCAATCCACCGTCGTTTCTCTTTAGGATTCACTTCAATTATTGCTGATTCTAATTCATTGGCAGGTGCAGCGAATCCCAGAATCTTTCCTAGTGCTTTAACGCGAGGGTCTTCAGGAGAACTTATTTGTAATTCTTCAAAGATATCAAGTGCTTCAAACCAATCTCCAGTATCAATCAAACATAACGCGGCAGCAATTCTTGCCTTTGTGCTGTTAGGGTCCCTTCGTATGGACTCGAGGGATAGTTGTAAAGCCTCATCATGTCTTCTTTCAGCCCGTAATTTTGCGACGGAACTAACCATCGCGTGTAGACTCAACGGGTCTTTATATATCGAGTCTATAGATGTTGAAGGGTCCCACCTTAACAATCTTTTTTGTAATTCTTGCAAATAATGTATTGCGGAACTGTCTTCCCAGTCATAGAAGTCATCATTTTTCACTGAACCGTCCCACGGGTCAAACCATTCTGCTACTAATGAGAGTATTTCGGGCTCGTCATATCCTTCTGGCTGTTCAAGTCCCCGAAGTGATTCTCTAGCCGCATCCAGTCGTCGAGATGCTATGTGTCCTGCCGCAATTATCATTCTGGCTTCATCATCTTCTCCGCCCTGTTGCGCGAGTAATTTTCTGGCTACATCAATTGCTTCAGGCCACAAACCTCGCAATGCACATTCAAGCATTCTCGCTCTGCTTTTTTCTAATTGGACAACAAGTTGATTCCCCTTGATTGTATCTGATTGGAATCGTCGTAATGCATCAAGGTCATCACGGTAGGCTGCTTTTTCAACATAGGTACGCATCCAGTCACCACCACCGGCAAGAATTGCGCCCTCTCTCCTCTCGTCAGGATTTAGGTCAAATCTGAGATTCTTCATTGTATTGAATCGACTGAGGCTGAGGATCCAAGTCAACAAGAAAATTGCTTGTCCTGCGGCAATGAATTGCCATGTCTCAGCAAGTAAAATCTCTTCTGATAATAAGGGGGTTGAGTCTCCGTATGGCATTAAATGACTAAATTCCTTGTAAGTTTGGAGAATAATTAGAAGAACGGAATATCCACTAAAGCCCGCGAGGCCAAAGAATAGTACCTTGCCTTGAACATTTACCTCACTCCGGATTTCCCGTGCACGGGCTAGAATAACACCACCGATTCCCCCGAATGTTTGCCCTCCAAGGAATAAATTCCGTGTCAATTCAAAAATGAATGCCAATCCGACGATTGCAACGTTTAGCATAAGATATGAGGCTAAGGTAATTTCAAGAGCTTTTAGGGAAATGGCTTTCTGCAGAATAGGGTTATTTTCCACATATTGATAAATTTCCCATCCAATGATTCCACCTAGGTCAAGCATTGAGTTAGCATCGGCTGGATTTTCAATTTCAACATAAACTAATGTTACAATTCCATTTACTGCCGCCAGTGGCATTGTTCCTAGGAATACTACAATGAGTAAAGAAGCAAAGCGTTTGAAGAAACCGGGTTTGTCAGGGTCAATCGCCGTCCTCTTTCCTCTCAATGTACGCCATTTGTTGATTATCAGTGTATTCCATGAGGCACCCATAATTCTGCCGTAAGCGAGAATAGTCGGGCCCATGAATGCAAGAAGTGCAAATCCAATCCAACGCCCCATTATTTCATCGTCAGCATCGTTAGTCCCCCAAGCAGATTTCTGGTAGCCTATAAAAAGAACAAAACCGGTTACAGTTAATACCAAAATTATGGTAGTAAAAGATCCGTACAATGTCTTGAAAGTGGATAGATTTCCCTCATCACCTGTTTGCCTAGATAATTGGGCATAAAGGGTCACGAAGGGTGAGATGATAATTGGGTAAGCAACTAAAATCAACATCATGTAGATTACTGGTTCATAGAATGTTGAGGGTTCAATGAGTAATTCACAGACAATTAGCAGAATACCAGTCATGGCCAACAAGTAAGCTAGTGAACCAATTGCAACTCTAGGTGCATTGAGTAATTTCATTACTTCACGGCGATTTTTACTCAACCGATGAACTTCATACAAGCCATCATCCACTTCAAAAGCGACCTGTAAATTGGACAGAGAAAGAGGGAGTAACCAGCGCCACAATAACAATCCAACCATTATTGAAATTGCTAATGGGGCTAGTAAACTAGGGTCAAAAGTGCCGGCGGGCACAATTGTCGGCGCCGCACTTACTAGAGGCAGAAATAAGGTCGTTAGAACGAAGGAGACCAACAAGAAAGGCAGCACGGTAACTATACTCCGACCTCCGGCCATAACATGGTCTGCGGGCCCTCAGTTCTAATCGGTTGTGCCGTTCAGGGTCCTTAGACCCTGAGCGTTGGCATTCTTGAGGTTGAATAAAATCAACTGCTTGCTAGGAATCTTTCAATTCTATCAAACGCATCTTCTAATACCTCAATATCTGGTAAGTAAACCATTCTAACGAAACCTTTGCCAAATTCTGGGCTGAACCCAGAACCGTGAACCATGAGCACCTTTTCTTGGTGCAACAAGTCGAGGACAAACTGCTTGTCATCTTCTTTCCATCGTGGGTGTGTTAGTTCAATAAATAAGTAAAATGCACCACCTGGTGTCTGAGCACGCAAACCATCTATAGAGGAAATACGTTGCATACAATAATCTCTCTGTTGTAATAATTTCTGTCGATATGAATCCATCCAGCCATCATCTGATGACAGCCCAGCGAGGTAACCCATTTGAGCAGGTGTTGAGGCACAAAGACGAGACCGTAACAGCCTCTCAATTCCGTCTCTTATCAGTGACAATCTATTGGCTGGGTCGTAGAAGGCCATGTAGCCTATTCTCCAACCAGGAGCATAGTAGACTTTGCTTACACCATTCATCGTCAGCACTGGTACAGAGCTTGCTACTGATGTAGCTGCGCCAGCCATCGATATATGGTTATCCTCAAAATTCAAACCGTCGTATATTTCGTCAGCAATAATAATGCAATTTGGCCAATCTGCTGCAATCTCTAAAATACCTGAAATAATCCTTTCATCTGCAATACCGCCGGTTGGATTATTTGGGTTAATTAGTACAATCAGTCTAACTGATTCGTCCATTTTTGCCCTGATATCATCAAGGTCAGGATACCAGCCATTCTGTGAATCCATTCGATATTCAACTGTG
>CAUZFJ010000020.1:0-11357 GCA_963579105.1 Candidatus Thalassarchaeaceae archaeon | reverse complement strand
CAACTAACTTAACTCTAAGACACTCATGTGGGTCAGAAAGAGGAGTCTGCTCCCAATCAATCGCCTCTGTGCCTTTGTACTTTGTACTCGTCTCATAAATCAAGCCACCAAGGTATAACTGACGCAGATCGTCCAATTCATCAGCATCATGAGACGATAAAACACCCAATGTTCCATGAATATCGGCCATTCTTTTTGAAAACCATTTGGTGTCAATAACAGAATGTCCTGTTTTCCTCACTCTGACTATTTCCTTTCTATCAATAAGTTCGAGAATCCAAGCACGAATTTCTTCTTTATCTATACCTTTCAATTTATCACGGTATAGAGGGTTTTCGTGTTTATTATCTAAGCCGCCGCCCATTTCCATTAAGTCGAGAAGAGTGTCTGCGTTTTTGGGAATTGAAACTTTATCATTGTAGTAAGTATTGACTTGTTCTTCATCTAGTTGGGTTGCAAGGGCTCGCTGGCCCAACAATCGTCTAAGAATTTCTGGGTCAATATCCTTGATTAGATATGCCCTTGTTCTCATTGAGAGTAAATCTTCGAATGCTGACATGTATAGATTCATACCAATTGGAGAAGGCACCTTCACTCTTGTGTGTAATATTCTTGAACTTCCTTGGACTACTTCACTTACGAATTGGTTTAATCCCTCCATATCAAGGTCAGCGTGGAAAATTTCATTGAATACTTCTTTCATTAATAATGAGCCTTCGGTTGCGCGATGATTTTTAAGCAAAGCATCGGCTTTTTGTTGGAATTGCTGTGGTGATACTTCTTCAGCACCTATGCGGCGAGGGATGATCAAACTCCTTCCCGCCACTTCACGGAATCTCTTGGCAAATAATTGAGTATCCAGCAAATATCTTTCGATTACGTTGCGATGGTCATTTGCTTCGAATACATCGGGAAAAGCCCCGGGGTCAATATCATCAGACATTTTAATGAGGAAGCCATTCTCATCGAATGAAATCTCATGCACTTGGATATCATGAGCAGAAGCTACTCCAGCAAAGAAATATCCTAACGTCATATTGAATGCTCGGCCTCTGCATGTTGTCACCATGTAAGTGGTTACACCACCAAGAATTTGTTCCATCATTATTCGGTTTGGGCCTGGAACTTCAAAGGATTCAGCCACATGCTGCTCCATGAATCTTGCAACTGATTCAGCAATTCTTCTGGAAAGGCCATAACCTTCCATCAAAAGGCGTCGTGGGTCTCGCTGTCTCCTAAGTGCTAACATTGTTGATTTCTGTAGTTTCAATACAGCCAAAGAAAGTTCAGGACTTCTTGATAATGCTTCACCAGACCATGATGGTACAGTTGGGCGGAAGCCAGTTACTGGTGTCACATTTACTCTAGAGCCTTGAATTGACTGAATTCGATATGTTGTACCTCCAAGAAGAATAACATCGCCGGGTCTAACACTGGAAACGAAAGACGATGACAACTGACCAATCATTGAACCATCTGTATTCAGAACAAGGTAGTTATTATCTGGTGAAATTGTACCAAGGTTGGTGTAATATATCATCTGTGAATATCCTCGCTTTCCGATGGTATTTTCCTCCCAATCAACCCACAGTCTTTTTTCATCCTCCAACATATCAATTACTTCGATATAATCGTCGTAAGGAAGAGCGCGATATGGCCATGCAGTAGTAATCAATTCAAAGACTTCATCAATGTCTTGTTCTCCAACGATTGTTAGACCAACCATGAATTGGGCTAACACATCTAGAGCATTTTCTGGGAATCTCAATAAATCCATTTCCCCGCACATAATTGCTCCTTGAAGGGCTACTAACTCAACTAAATCATGAGGGCCAGTAGGTAAGAATCGAGCGCGAGGAATCCCTCCAACGTGGTGACTAGCACGGCCAATCCGTTGTAGTGCAGTTGCAATACGTCCAGGTGAACCGAGTTGAATTACTAAATCAACTGTGCCAATATCAATACCTAATTCCAATGAAGATGATGATACACAACATCTTAATTCACCCATTCTCAATCGTTGCTCAACATCTTTACGAATTTGCTTATTCATTGAACCGTGATGGGCTTCTATTCCATCTTCATCCCATCCAGCAAGGCGTCTGAGTTTCTGAACTATTTCTTCTGTCATTTTTCTAGTATTTACAAACACAATTGTAGTTGTGTGTGCTTCAACTAAGTCTAGGATACGCTCCACGTTTGCATCTAGGATTTGTTTGTGGTCAAAAGTTGGATCACCGAATCTTGGATGAGGGAGAATGATGTCCAAATCTAATTCTCTTGCACCACTTATTTTAGCAATTTTGACTAAATCTGTATCATCTCCTACTGGAACTAGAAATTTAGCCACCTCATCTAATGGTTCCATAGTTGCAGATATCCCAATTCTTTGGACTGGTGTGGTAATTACTGAATCAAGAAGTGCCATTGTCAGGGATAGCAGAGTTCCTCTCTTTGATGCCACTAGACTGTGTAACTCATCTAAAATAATCCAACTCAAATCTGTCATTAATGGACGGAATTTAGATGATGCCAGAGCTAGTCCTAGGCTTTCAGGGGTTGTTATCAGAATGTGAGGCGGATTACGCAACATTTTTTGACGGTCAGATTGACTTGTATCACCTGTCCTTAATCCCACTTTGATATCCTTAGAACGACCTGGTAAAAATCTCGATTTGATTTCAGTTAGTGGTTCAATCAAATTCTTCTGAATATCATTAGCCAATGCTTTAATTGGTGAAATATATACACAGTACACCTTCTTTTCAAGTTCACCATCTAGCGATTTGCGAATTAATTTGTCAATAATTCCCAGAAATGCGGTTAGTGTTTTCCCGCTCCCAGTAGGGCTTGACAATAACAAGTTATCACCAGCATTGATTGAAGGGATTGCCATCTTCTGAGGATCAGTGAAATCAGGGAACTTATCTCTAAACCAATCCCTTACAGGCTGGCATAATTCACTGTATATAACTTCAGAATCTTCATATGAATCTAAGTATACTATCTCAGCCATTTATTCCCCTTCCTATACTTATAGTGAGAGCGCAACGAACCATTATATCAACAGTTCGCTTTTTTAAGGTAAAACACCAAAGGATTCGATGGTGATAACAGGCTTCAAGCCCATCTGGTACCATTTTTACCCCAGCGGTTGAAAACCTCAACCGGAGGGGATGGTATTTCCTGGAAAATTAAAGGAGATGCTTCCGCTAGAACTGGAATAATAACTTCACGAAGTGCACTTGTTGGACAAGAACCTATGCAACTTAGACATCCAACACAATTCTCATTAAGAACAATTACTGGTCTCTTTCGACGTTCAGGTGGGCAATCTGCGAGCGGTAATAATGCTTCAAAAGGGCAGTGGGTAATACACAGGTCACAACCGGTGCAATCATCGCTTACGATTTCAACCATCGCCTGCCCCATGTAATAACCCAAAGAGTTAGCATTTTTCATACTATTTATGCCGAAGCATTGAGAACCCTTCTCTATCCGACCACCCTTAGGTGAAGGCGTGACTAGTGACAGCGACCGAGTTAACTCCTTGATGTCGATGTTGAAAAGGAGAGGGATTATCTTTCCTGCCTTTGCCGTCCATGGAGGAATTGCCGGTTTGTATGACTACGGACCTGTAGGTGGAAGGATGTTGAGAAAAGTGCAACAACAATGGAGAGAACATTGGTTGTCAAAAGGTAATATTGTGGAAATTGACAGCCCTACAATTACACCTGAATCTGTTTTACAAGCAAGTGGTCATGTATCCGCCTTTAACGACCATGCATCTGAATGTAATTCGTGTAATGCTATTTTCCGAAGTGACCATTTAGTTGAGGAATTTCATCTAAACCCTGAGTCTCTCTCCGGTCCTGAATTAGATTCTATCCTTTCAGATAATTCGGTTTGCTGTCCTTCTTGTAAGAAGACCGATTGGGATAATTCTCGACCAATGAATCTAATGTTTGGAACTAAAATAGGTGCGACGAGAGGTGGTAGACAAGCGTATATGCGACCTGAAACTGCTCAGGGAATGTTCCTCACATTCCCAATGATTCAACGCCATTTCCGCAATCGTCTTCCTTACGGCGCCATCCAAGTTGGAAAGGGGTACAGGAATGAGATAAGCCCACGACAGGGAATGATACGGCAAAGGGAATTCAATATGGCTGAACTTGAATATTTCATTGACCCAAATGTGCAAGCACATCATGACCTTTCAAAATGGGATGGCATTAATTTTCAGTTGATTCCAGACCCTGGCAAGGGTGAACAGAAAATGATTAACTTGGACATTACGACTGCACTAAAACAGAATATTGTCAGACATGCAACAGTTGCAATGTTTATGGCTGAAACTTTTGACTTTCTCACTAAGATAGGGGCAAATCCAGAAAAAATCAGATTTAGGCAACACGAATCAGATGAAATGGCACATTATGCATCTGATTGTTGGGATTTAGAAATGCATGGCTCTTATGGTTGGATTGAATGTGTTGGAATCGCTCACCGTGGTTGCTACGATTTAGCGGCACATGAGGAGGCAACCAGCAGCAAAGAACTGAGGGCATGGCGAGATTTTGATGAGCCAATCGAAGTTGACAAGGAGGTTGTCTCAGCAATTGGCTCAGTTGTAGGTCCTGCCTTTAGACAACAGGCTGGCCAAGTAACTCAAGCTTTGTCAGAACTAGAAAATATTCCAACATCATTCCCATATGAACTATCTCTAAATGATGGAACCAGTGTTACAGTAGATGATTCGATGGTTAAGGTAGTGAGGGTCCAAGAGACAATCCGAGGAGAATGGTTTCTACCTCATGTGGTTGAACCTGCATTTGGTCTTGACCGTATTATTTGGCACCTACTTGACCATGGCTATGAGATGACCAGTAAAGAAGGAGAAGAATACCTCATTCTACACCTTTCAGAATCAGTTGCACCGTACGAAGTTGTTGTGTTACCACTCTTTGAGAAAGATGGGATGGGGAAAATTGCTAAGGAATTACAAACCTCACTTCTTGAAATCAATGGAATTGGCGTGTATTATGATGGGACAAGGTCAATCGGTAGGAGATATGCTAGAGCAGATGAAATTGGTGTGCCCTGGGCTGTTACCGTTGACCACCAATCATTAGAAGATGGTACTGTTACGGTTCGGCGCCGAGATGACCAATCTCAAATCAGAATTTCTACAGACGATTTGATTCAACATTTACAAAGTGGCTCTCTCGGCTCTATTTTCTAATGCCCAATACAATGCCTAATTCATCGTTTCAAGTATAATCATTAGATGAACATTCAAAACCCCTCGCCGCCGTGAGGACTTTGATGGCCGAAGCCCAGTCAATTCCGTCGGACTGGACTGAACGCTACCGCCCTAAAACAGCGGACCAATTAGAAGGAAATGAAGCAGCCAGAAAAAGAATTCATATGTGGCTAGAATCATGGAAAAAAGGAACACCCGACAAGAAAGGGCTTCTTCTTGTGGGACCACCAGGAATTGGCAAAACTAGCATTGTCAGGGCTGTTGGAGAAGATTTCGGGTGGGTTGTCATTGAATTGAATGCTAGTGATGCAAGGAACGCCGCTTCAATCAGAAAGGCTGCAGGTGGCGGCGCGTCAAATTACACATTTGGATTAGATGGCTCTTTTGACTTGGCTGGAAATAGAAAAACCTTGATTCTTTTAGATGAGGTTGACCATTTGCATGGAGGTTTACGGCAAGTAAGTGAAAAACGTATTGAGGGCTCCATAGCAGAAAAACGGGGTGAAGATAATACAATTTCCTCCTTGAAAGGTGATTCTGGGGGAAAGGCAGAATTATTAAAAATGCTAAAAAATACCACTCAACCAATAATTATGACTTGTAATGAACCAATGGGTTTGTGGGGAAGACGCAATTCAAATTGGGCATCAGCAAGAGACAGATTTCTTCGCCAAGCAGAACTTATTAAGTTCCGAAGAGCAAGTTCAACAGTGCTTCAAAAAATTGCAAAAAGAGTTCTAGATTCTGAAAATATAACCTCTGACCCTGGCGCACTTAGCAGACTAGTAAATGCAAATCCTGGAGATATCCGGGCCCTTGTTAGAGATTTACAAATGATATGTGAAGATGGTACTAATCATATTGATTTAGGGACCGTGGAAACTCAACTTAGTCGAGGATTACGAGATCAACAACTTGATTTGTTCCCAGGTTTAGAAGAGCTTTACAAATGCACATCTGCAAAAGAGGCTGCTGAAAAGACTAGAGATATTGAAATCACACCGAGGGAATTAATCGCATGGGTATCTTGGAATAATTCTTCAGTATTCAAAGGTCGAGAAGATCTCGCCAGAGCGGCTCAAACATGTTCAATAGCCGACCAATCATTACATACAATGTACAGTAATAATGCATACCGTAGTTGGTATTGGTCTGGACAATTATCTGCATTATCTGCTAGTGTATCATCAATTCATGAACCGACTGCAAGGTTCTCACTGTCTTTCCCCCCATTCTTGAGAAGGGGTACGGAACCGTGGCGGAGAAAAGGGTTGATTATGAAATTAAAGGACTTATCAGGTTGCAGTATTCAAGCAGCACGCGAAGAATTATGGCCCCCATTAGCCGCCATTCACGAGTCAGGAAATAAAATGGATGTTGATGATTTCACAATCAGTAAAGAATTAAAATTAGACGGTGATGAACATGCTTTACTTCATGGTTTGAGAAGTAATCTCAAATCAACTAAAGAAATCGTCAAAAGGTACAATGAAAGCATTCAAGTAGAATCTGAAATTGAAGAGAAGGACGAAATTATAGACCACGAAGAAGAAAATACTCCTATGATAGATAAAGACCAAAAAACACTATTTTGATTACTCTTTCCACACTCTGATTGACAGCAGAACAATTACTGTCAACAATTCTAATCGACCCAACCACATCAATGTGGCAGTTACTAGTAGGCTTGTCCAATGCAAACTGGCCCATGTTTGAGTAGGTCCAAAACTACCTAGTGCTGGTCCGGTATTACCCAACGCAGCAATTGCCACTGAAATCACTGTCTCTAAATCAAGAGATGATTCAATTATTGCAAGCAAAATGATACTACTCATTGATAGAACGGCCCACCATGAAAGCATGCCAACAATCGTCCAAAGTTTTTCGTCCTCAACAACTTCCCCATTAAGCCGGACAAGGTGTATTTTCTTCGGTGATGCAATACGGGAAATTTCACGTTTTGCCAACAGGTATGCAATTCTCAGCCGTAAAATTTTCAGCCCCCCGCTTGTTGAACCCGCCGAAGCACCTACTATCATCAAGAACAATAAAATAATCAACGATAAAGTTGGCCAAATTGCGTAGTTTGAACTAGCATAACCAGTTGATGTACCAATTGATACTACATTGAAAATTGCATGACGAAATGAACTACCAAATTCCCAGTCTGCAAAGAAGTAAAGGCTTGCAGTCATGGTGATTGTAGCAAGTGTTAACACAGTCAAATATACCCGCATCTCTTGGTCCTTAATTGCAGCTCTCCAGTCCCCTCTATAGACATAATGGAACAGACTGAAATTTATCCCAGTGAGTACCATAAAGACGATAATAATCCATTCAACAGTTACGCTATTAAAAGACATAATACCTCCATCATAGGTGCTGAAACCACCCGATGGAAGAGTTGTTAATCCATGATTAACAGCGTCAAATAATCCCATATTTGCCAAATAGTATAAAAGACAAATTTCTACAAGCGTAAAGAGGGTATAGATACTCCAAAGAATCTTAGCTGTCTGCTGTATTCTTGGCTTTAATCTAGATAATGAAGGCCCTGTGAGTTCTGCTCTTGCCATGGTCATCCCACCACCTAAATAGCGGGCTAACAGTAACATTCCGAGCATAATAATCCCCATTCCACCAAGCCACTGACTAAGACTTCTCCACAGCAATAGTGATCTTGATTGTGCATTAATGCAATCAGGTACTGCAGGCTGGCAAATAGGGCTAGTTCGAGGATCAATCACAGTAGCACCTGTGGTAGTAAAGCCTGACATGGATTCAAAGAAAGCCCTTACCGAACCACCAAGCACTTCAGTCAAGTTTGATTGCCCATTAATCAGTTCAAATGGACCATGAAACATCCCGCCTAACCAGAATGGAAGAGCGCCAATCATTACCACAACGGGCCATCCTAATGCTACTGCAGCAAACGCTTCCCTGTCCCTTAATCTCTCAGAACTCGCGCCCCTCTTTTCACCCCAAGTCATCAAACCATACCCAAGAGCGAGTGAAAATACAAAAGGAATCAAAAATGAACGCGCAGTCATTTCCAAATCATTTAGTAAAAGAGGACCAATTATAATCATCAACAACAGAGGTGCTGCGAATAAAATCAAGGTCCAACCCACTACATAGGCGAGTACGTCATTTCGCATTTATTCAACTCCCTGTGAGTCGTTTTTCAACATCTTCTATGTCTCCAACTTTAGCAAAAAGCATCAAGCGATCACCTTCTTTCATGATTTGGTCACCAGAAGCCCTCAGCATACTTTCTGTACCTGATGATTGAGATGTACGATGGATGAATGCTACACGACATTGTTTATTCTCCAACACCTTAACCTGCTTGCCAATCATTCTGTGTTCAGGACTCAGAATTGCAGACATGCCAACTATATCAGGAATTGATGAGAGTAGATGATAATTTCCTTCAACCTTGCTATGCACATGACGAAGAATATAGTTGATTGAAACCCTTCTACGACTTACAGCAAAAGAATGGCCTATGCGCCTTGCGATTTGTGCCATTTGGCCGTCATCAAGAACCATGCCCACTACAGGCACGCCTAATTCTGTAGCATGGAGGGCAACTGCCATGTTGGCATGGTCATCCGATAATGCTGAGATTGAAATGTGGTGGTCATCAACATCTAGTTCTTGGAGAAGGTCTGGGTCCAAAGGGTTACCATGAATAGAATCCAAAAGGTCCGTATTAGCGAAATCACTACCTGCCAACTCATTGGCTTGTTCCAAATTTTCGCTAATAACCGTGACCCTGCAACCATCTTCCAAATATGATTTTGCTATTTGACGGCCCAATCTAGTTGCACCGAATATCATAACTCTTGGATGGTCTGGATAGTCAGGAGGTTCGTGTCCACTTGCTAATAATATTCGCCTGAACGTGTGTTTACCTATGGTAGCAAAAGCGACTAGGGAATTCGCAACAATAACTGTGTCCGAAGTAGGTATGTAACTCTTCTTTCCTGGCTCTTTTATCCCAAATATCCTAGGTAAGCCATCAACATTATCTTGAGACTCTTGAAGAGTTGAACCAATTAAGTTGTCAGCAGATGGAAGAACTTCTACAATAGACACCCAAGCATCGCGTCCGAGGGGAAGAACTTCGACCATCGAAGCGCCCTGCAATCCAACTTTTAAATCCTCGATTACTAGTAAGTCGGAACATACTGCATGCTGTACACCGCTCCATCGAGTTAGGTCTTCACCCTGTTCATCCGAAATCAAACTTGCATCGTGAATTCTTGCAATTGTCATTAACTCTGTTTTCTTTCCTGCCTGACGAGCAATGTCACGAGCTAAAGCACAAGATATCATGTTAATTTCATCGCGCTGAGTTGCTGCAATGTAGACTTCAGCATTTTGCACCTCAGCCTCCATCAAGTCCTCACGCAAAGTGGCATCACCTTGGACTACCAATACATCCAATGCTTGAGCCTCTTTGATAGCAACAGGGTCTGTGTCAATGAGAACTACGTCTCTTCCTTCACTACGTAAAGCCTTAGCAACCCCACGGCCGACTTCGCCGGCCCCCCCGATAACAATCCTCATGGACGCACCCTTCGGCAATCAATCGGGCGAGCCTCTCTCATTTGACTGTTCACTCTCCTGTCACATATGGTACTTTATAGGTGCCACCTTGATGGTTGGGCCCAATTATAGTCTCCCAATTCTCCAACCAATTGTACTGATATGCGTTTATGGACATCACTTTATAGAATTCATCAGGCGCAATTCCTTTTGGACTATAAGGCTCTAAAAATTCTGAAAATGCCGTTGGAGTATGCAGTAACCATTTATTGTTGACAACATCGACTGAACCTTCTAAGTAACAACTGTCTAAATTTATGCCATTTTCAGAACACCATTCACTATTGTATGGGAATAATACCACTGACCATGCGTGGGCCTCCCATATCCCATGGTCCAATGAAGTTAGGGCACCGAATTCATACCATGTAGGGATGTCCTTCACCCTTAGAATGCTCATCCACGCGTTGGCTTGTTCATCACAGTCTCCAACCCCTTGAGCTAAACAAATAGGGCCACTACGTGGTGGGTAATCTGAACCAGGACCATATTGCACATTATCTCTAACATAAATGAATGCAGCGTGTGAGAAAGCATAGATGTTGTTCTGCTGACTTACTGGGAGACTTGCAAGAATATTGTCTGCTGTTGAGACGACAAGGTGATGGTCGCCATTAATAGCCCAATTCTCAATTGAACCACCCGCATTTCTATCATACCACTTATGTTCCTCCCCAATCAATGAAGTGGTAGCACCAACCCATCCAGATCTAGATAAATCACTAAACAAGCCAGAACTGGGAATATCCATCCCCTGAGATGTTCCAGTAACAGCGGCTGAGATAGTATCTCCAGTATTCCATGCATAAGAATAAGATTCGATATCATAAGTTACCGTTAGAGTTGCCATCGTAGTTGCTGGAATATCGCCTTTCCAAATCAAACACCTAGTATATTCGCACCGATCTTCACTAGAACCTAATGCTGGCCAGTGAACTGAAGAGTAACCATCCCCCAATGATATGGCCGACGATTCTTCTAAGAATTCAACGGTTTCAACTGGCACATCAATATGAGAAAAACTAGACCCAACCCTCATAGATTTCACCCATTGAAGATTAGCCGCCATGTCAAAATTCCCATTTCGATCAAATGTCGTGTCGTCAACACCTCGATTGGTTCGTTGAATTGGAATTGGTAATCGATACAAAAATTGTCTCTCACCAGAATCAAAGTTTTCAATCTCAACTGTTCTTTGGAGAGTATATTCTGTATTAACAGGGTATTCGTGAGCTGGAGCGATTGATTTCCAAAAATCACCTAACCAAATGCTCAATTGTTTATTCACATGCTCTTGAGCGGGTGTAAACATGAAAACGAAAGCAATGACAATCACCAATACAAGATTTTTAAATTGTTTTCCTGTTTTCTTCTTTTTGCGTTTCAGGTGAGCCTGATGTGCCCTTGCCTTTGGACTCAAGCCATACTGCACTCTAGAACTATGTTGTTGGGGCACGCCTGAAGGGGTAACGCGCCC
>CAUZFJ010000019.1:0-11414 GCA_963579105.1 Candidatus Thalassarchaeaceae archaeon | reverse complement strand
CGGTGAATATTTGTAATTCTAATTCTCCGGAGTCAGTACCAACATTGGTTACATCAACAATGATTTCGAACGGTTGGCCCGCCTCTGGTTGACCTGGTGAAATGATAATTTTGTTGATGACGAATTGAGCTTCCTTGTAGGTCAAGGCGAAATCACCGCCTTCAATAGCAGAGCCAAACTGTCCGCCAAGAGTAATACCATTACCTGCTGAATCGGTGCCTGTAACCCAGAACCTCAAATCAACCCCATCAAGGTCTGATGGCAATTCATGGCCAGGCCACAAATCAACACAGTTACCAATTGCACGATTAGGTGATGCTGACAAATCAAGTTGAAGAGCAGCAGTCTGCCAAGGATCATCAAATCTTGACTTGTATTGGCTCCAATTCCAATCATCCTCGTAGTACATCCAGTTGATTTCCATTGAACCTGCTACTAGCTTCTGTCTCTCTTGGATCGGGAAATTGATATTCACGCAATGAATAGTTGAAGAAGGTAATATATCTTCAAACACTTCAGCGTCAGAACCAGAAGTAAGTGTAAAGTGCCCAAACAATGCAGTAGGTGCCTCATTGTCGACTTTTACATAGAAGGTTTTGTCACCTGTCATTGAGAAATCGTTAGCGCCGGCTGGCAAGTTATTCTCACAATCGGGGTTGTTCACATCCGTTGAATCGCATACTCTGAACACATATCGATATTCGTTAGTTGATAATGCCGCTGGAATAATTAAGTCAAATGTTCCATTTTCGAAATTATAGTAAGAGACTTCTGTAGCCGCAGCCACATATCCGCTTCCAGGTTTATCGGATTCACCACCGGGATAAATTGGTGTGCGAGTCAATACCATTGTCATTGGTATTTCAGGTTGAACTTCAACCCCGGATTCCAATGCTGCCTTGAAGAAGTATTCCCCATAGAATTGTAATAAATCACCGGGGCGAACAAATCCACCATCTTGAGAACCAACTGAGTTTGTGATGAAACCTGAGGTGTCATCAACAGCCAGAGATTCGCTGTCAAACATCAGGCCAGAAGAATATGCCAACAACTGGATGTAGCGACTGCTCGAGAGTTTGCTCTCGCCATTCTGCGGGTCCAAATCCTTCATGAAAATTTCAGGAGTTATTACCCCCTGAAGATTAACCACACCCCAACGCATCCGTATAGGTATGTCAACTAGGAATTCTGTCTCAAACGGGTCAATTAGTGCGGTGCCATCCAAGCGTGTTATTCGTGGTCCTATTCCATCCTCCTCAGCATTCAAAATATCTGCTGAAGTACTTTCACTCCAAGAAGTTCCATTGCGAGGTGAGAAGTAAACCACGAGGTCATTACTAATTGCAGGGTTAAGATCCACTTTGACATAATCTACATCTCTCCAACCGTTATCGTCAGTGCCCTCGACCAACAAATGGTACACATTACCAGCATAGACTGATTTGTTGAACTCTGTTAAGGGGTTTCCATCAGCATCGCTAACATGGAATGAGTAAATTCCAGGAGGGCGAGACTGTTTACCGATATAGGTAATCAAATCAGATATGAAACCTGCTTCCCCGCCATCGATTGGATTGCCGGAAATATCAGTACCTGAAACGAACAAACTTGTGCGAGGAGCTGGTTCGCCGTTGGGCACGGTAAAACCGGTTTGACGATCGTCAATGCAATCATTTGTTGGTTGACAAGCCACGTTTGAGATGAAATAAGTTGTATTTCCATTAACATCAGTTGAATCTTCATTCAGAGGTACCGATTGATACTCACTCAAATCTGGAATTCTATCTCCGTTAGTATCGTGTTGTGCTTCAACCCAGAAATTCAAAACGAAGGCAGGAGGCGTCTCAGGAATATCCCTTACAATGACTCGGAACTTTTGGTTAGCCTGAGGTGGTATCCAAGTATCGTCCGCGAGGTCTCTCCAATTCTGTAATCCCATCACACTGATGTTGATTAGATATGGAGAATATTGGTCAATGTAAACTGTCATTGGAATTCCACATTCTGCATCAGGCGAGAGGTCAACAGGTGGGCAATTAGTATCACCACCAGTATAATTGGCCATGCGCAGACGATAGGTGTCGTTTCCTGCTGAAAGTTCTGGTATTGCAGGTTGCCACGAGAAGTTACCCCCAAGGACACCTGGGAGTCGGTCAATTTCGTTCCATTGGCCAATATTTGAGTCGTTCTGCAATTCAAAGACGAGGGTGTAAGATGATGGGTCCGGTGCAACTCCTAAGTCCTCAAAACGCACAGTCCCTTCCAAAGTCAACTCATTATTGCTGTGAATATTTTCTAAGTCAGTTTGAGCAGCATCTGCTTGGTTGTAAACTGTCAAGGTAGTAATAGATGCGTCATTCTCAACTGCATTGCCAACCAATAAATCAAACATTATTGCTGCTGGAAGCCCTTCAGAGCCTGAATCAGTAATTAGTGTGGCGAACAATCTTGCAGAATCTGAATCATCCCATGCAGGGTTTATTCTGAATCGCCAGGTTATCTGTTTACCATCAGCAGTATCAGTCGAACTTGACAGAGCGACCATTACAGAAACATATTCAGATCCACTTTCTGACCAAAATGAACCATTACTTGCAGCCCAGCGAAGTTCTGCCCAACCACTTTCTGATTCAAATTGGAGGCTCGCGCCAGCGATGGATGCGCCTGTTCCAACAGCAACAGAATGGGTAGTAATTACTTCGTAAACCTCACCAGAAGCATATAATCCGGTGATATCATCACTCATATTAATGGTAGAATCATATCCATTCTCAGTGTTAACTAGAAGATTCTCTAAGACAATGCCACCTCCATCGTCTGAAGTGAACTTCATAGGCACTACAACTTGACCACCCATAGGCTGACCAAGAGCTACTCCTTGATTCAATTCACGAGCAATTCCATTCCCGTCAGAGAGGGACCTACTCCATGTGTAAAAGATATCAAGATCTTTCAGATTGATACTTGTGGCAGCCTGAGCAGTTGGATTCTCAAATCTGAAACGGAACTGAACCCATTCGTTGCCATATGCATCAACGTGGCCAACTGGCACATTGGGGTCATCTAACAACGCCTGCACTTGATTGAAAAATTCTGACAATTCTGCATAAGCGTCGGGAGTTCTCCTACCCTGATCTTGAGTATATCCAAGGTTCTGAGATGAAGGGCCTGCCAATAACTCAATTGAAGCATTTCCAATAGCGGAATTATCCCACGATAATTCAGCGTGATTGACGACTGCTCCCTTTGGCAAGAAGAAGACGGCTCCTTCTGCAATACCATTGATATTCATCGCCAAAGTGGTGTTGTCTGAACCATAATTGATTCCATTTACCATCTGTGTCCTAAACATTTGTTGGCGCCCTAGTGACCCAAATGCACTCTCGACCATTCCCCATTCAACATCGCCATCACCGGCAACATCAAGCTTGACATTTGACATTGTGTGGGCAAATCTAAGTTCCAACCAAATTGAGTAAACTGTACATTGGTCTGAATATTGCGCCCCGAAGGCTACGGTTGTTGATGGAGAAGAAAATGTCACCCATTGATTATTTACAGGGGTGAACTGTCCTGACTGATTACTATTAGTCATCAATATGAGATTGCGATTCGCAGAACCACATGAATCGTCAATAATTGGTTTCACAGCCATTATCGGAGCATTGAAACGGTTTTTCTCCAATATCGGTGACCAACTGGTATCGTTCATTTTCGGCATATATACAATCATACCACCAGGGGATTCGACAGTCCATTCACCATCATTCAAATATCCCATATCATAGAAAATCCCATCAGTGGAATTGAGGCCAGAGCCAATTTTTGTCCCAAGGGTAAAACTATGCATTATCGGGGTATTCATACGATTTCCACCAGAATTATAATTAAAACGAATGTCAATTAATCCATATTGATCGCTATCAATATCCCAAAGTTCAATCAATTCGCCTTCTAAGTCATTCATTGCTCTACCATATTTATCAACAACTGTTTGACCATTTGAAGAATCTAGAACATCAACGGTAAAAGAACCCGGGCCGGCTGTAGCAACTTCAACATCAAGAATCCCATAACCATTCGGGAATCCAGGATTAGGGATGGACCGCGGAGCAAATGATTTCATCACTACGTTTCCTGATTGAGGTAACGCATCACCTATTCTCAGTGAATCGATATACCAGCCAGGCATTGAATTATTTATTGGCGTACCTAGTAGTGGGTTTTTCTCCATCACGAACTTCAGTTTTACATATTTTCCTTCATGTGGTGAAAGGTCAAGGGCAATGTTTGCCCAGCCATTTTGGTTGTTTGTCCACGTACTCATTCCAGCCAAAACCCACGCGTCAGCCGGCACGGCAAGAGAACCTTTGCCATTACAAGATGTCCCGACTTTGTTGACTCCAGTCCCTTTCTGAAATAATCCTTGAGTTCCTTGCTGCAATCCTGTTGATGCTCCGATGTCAATGTCAACAAATTCCCAAGGTGACCAACCAACAGCATCAGATGAATTTTGAACAGCAACATAGGCACAATCTTCGTAATATTTGTTGCTGCCTGATGCCGCACGATTGTAGAGACTGTGGTAAGAATTGAAGGTTGCTGCTCCTTTGGTTGGGAATACCCAAATGGCTGGACTATCCATTGTATATTCGTAACTTGGCTCTGGTGCATCATCTGTGTAATCAGGGTCATCAAAATTAGTGCCCCAACAATAGTCTCCGGTGGGACAACCGGATGCTGGAATCTGCGCCATTCCTTGTGTTTTCCTTTCCCAGTTGAATATGTCCACCGGCTGTTGAGGGCTCATCCCTTGACTCCCAGTTTCAAAGTCGGCATTGAATCCCTTGCTGGTTAGAGCCAAGGTAGGTGATGTGGATGAGAAAGAACAATCCATAGGATTTGCTGCGTGACAATTAGCATCATTGTATGTGGTTAATCCGCTGTTATAGCGAGCATCCCAAATTCCTCCACCCCCCGGTGGCATGAGAGATTGATCGTATGTTGTGAAATCATCATGCATGGCAAATCCAGTTGAAACATTAACGCTTGCTGAAGTAATCGTTTCTCCTTCTGGGAGTGAAATCGCTCCTGTCATACTATCCATAAAATTGCCAGGTTCTCTCAATTCAACCTCAACACTAGCAGTGCCATCTGAAAATGTTGTAACCGATGCTGCGGCTGCTGTGGTTGAGAGAATCATCAACCCAAGGATGAGGTAACTGGTTGCCTTCTTATTCTTGTCATTCATGTGTATCTCTCCGGAACCGCTATGCGGTTCATGAAACCGAGCGCCGAGTCACATTTAATCTCAATGGGCCAATGACTGACGCAAACTTACTGCAAAAGTGGTTCATCACGGCGTTTTGAATAGCATTTTTCGGCCAAATTGGCCAATCCGCCAAGATTTCCTTCATTCGCTTCAAGCCGAGTAATATTTGCCACTGTAGTCGGGTGTTTTGGCCCCAACACATCACACAATTCCGGTCCTTTACTTACATCAAATGTTCCGAGAACTCTCGCCTCATCAATTATCTCTTGTTTATCCAGCCCTAGAAGAGGTCTGAGAATTGGTCTGTTTGAAGATATTTCGACCGCACCAAGGTTGCCCAAAGTTTGACTTGAAACCTGCCCAAGATTTTCACCCGTGATGAGGTGAGTTGCGCCAACTTCGTCAGCAACCATGCAACCAAGCATATTGAACAATCTCTTCATGTGTACGAAATAATCCCGATGAGATTCTGAAGCAGTGAACATCGCTAGTGTTTCACCTACTGGAATGACAGTAAGTTTATCGGAAATTCGCCCACCATTCTCTGCTAATGGACCCTCGGGCTTAGCGAGTAATGCAAGTGTGTCAAGTGTTTTTTCTTCAGCTTCTCGACCAGTGATTGGCTCTTGGGAACAGTGCATTGGATGAATTGTCCAACCTGACTGCACCATACGCGCAACCGCAACTGGTGAATCAATGCCACCAGATACCAAGGCCACAGCCACCTTGTCACCGCCGCCTTCCATGAGGGGGCCGAGAACACTCTTACGCATGAGCACTTCTCTTACAACCTCCGTTCTTTGAGTGTAAGATGAACAAGGATTGATGAGGGATGAGCATCGGCCTAGGTTACGATTACGATGTCGAATAAGCCCTTCACGACTGAGCCAGTTGTACTACTTCAGGAAGTTTTTCCTGGTGATACCAATGCCTACAACACCCTTTTTGGTGGGCGTTTACTCTCAATAATGGATACCGCTGCTGGGATTGTCTCTAGTAAATTCGCTCATCGCGAATTCGTTACAGTCAGCATTGATTCCCTGAAATTCAAGCGGCCTGCATTCCAAGGGGATTTGATTGAAGTTACTGCACAAGTTGTTTTCACTTCAACCCACACTGCTGGGTGCCATGTTATTGCTAGACGACTAGACCGCAGTGTTTGGGAATCTGAAGAAATCTGTACTGGATTCTTTTTCATGGTAGCCATTGATAATCAAATGAGGCCGATACCAATCCCACAGTTTGTCCCAAAAAGTGACGAAGAAAAGAAACTGTGGAATTCAGCAGAACTAGCCCGCGATGCAATGAAGGCATCTGACTGAGCGACGGGTTCAATTCTAATGGGTTGTCCGCCCCCACCATGACGGTGTTGAATGTGGCCTTCGTCGGCTCTCAGGAATTCGCCAAGAGCATTGCGAAACTCAATGACACAAGAGACATAGAGAGTTACGTATTCAAGATGGTACAAGATGATGAAGTGAAGATTCTCTCACTTCTCCGGCCACTGCGCCACCCAGAAAAACTCAGGCCATTACTCAGTATCCTCAATGTTGCGAGAGCAGGTGTTGTTGAAATTTCAAAAGTTGATGCGTCGCTTGGAGAAATTCTTGTCGCATTTGGCTGCTCAGGAATAGAAAATGGCCACATCATTATTCGGCCTGCTGACGGTGAATGGGTTGACCCTGAGCAAATCAAAATGATTCAACAACAAGCTGGATTATCTTCTTGGACATTACACGAAAACCCACTTGACGAGCACCAAATGAGAACACTTCTCTTTGCCGAACTTGATAAGTTAGAGGACCATTCTGAACAACCTCTTGTGATTCCTGTTGACCAATATTTCAATGTAAAAGGAGTCGGATTAGTCGCAATTGGTTATGTGCAATCTGGAACGGTGAACAAACACGACCGATTGTTAGCTCTTCCCACCGCTGAATCTGGGGTTACGCGCTCTCTACAAGTTATGGATGATGATGTTGATACCGCAGTGGCTGGAGACCGAGTTGGTGTCGCTATGCGAGATTTGCGCGAAGAAGCGCTTGAAAGAGGTACTATTCTTGTTCATCCTGATGATGATGGCAATTACAATGAGTCTATTGTTAAACATCTAAAAAGTACAATAGAATTAATCAAAGCACCATTCCAACAGAAAGATATTGCTGTCGGAGATGTAATTCATGCAGCAGTTGATTTGCAATTCGTAGTTGGCAGGGTTGAATCAATTGAAGGTGATAAGTTAGAGGTTACTTGGGACCAACCATTATTCCTACGCCAAGTTTCACAACCAAGGGTTTTGATTAATCAACTGGATGCGAAAATGAGACTGCTTGGTTTCAGCACAAATCTAACCCTTTCAGATTAAGCGCCAGATATGCTGCGCAAGAAGGGGTAATTTTTACCGCACTCAAAGAACCACTCCCTAGACCGGCCTCAACACCCTCTTCCCTTGGGTAATATGTATAAGCAGACCGTTATCCTGCTAGTTCCGGGATGCACACTAGGGTTAGGCCCTAAACGATGAATAGAGTAGAAGGGGGCAGGTGATTGGAGAACGAAAAATTCGCGCCTTTGAAAATGGCCGGCGTTGAGGGCCAAATCACTGCCATTTTGACCAATGAGAATCTTCTATTGGAGCGCAATGACCGTAAAGGTATGAGAATTGATTTGGATACGATAACTCGTATTCGCCACCACAACGTTGCCTTCACACCACCACTAGTCACATTGTTTGGTGTACTCGCCATCCTCTCTAGTTTCAGAGTTTGGACTGGGGTTGTACAATATTACGCTTTTATTCTAGGCGTCACGGCATTACTCGCTTGGTTATTGGGAAGAAGGCCCGCTCTTTGTATTGATACAAAACAAGGTGACCGTCACCTATTACACGGGCGTGACCATTTATTGCATCGACTATACACTATTCTAGACCGTATGTCAGATGGTTACACATTGGAAGATGCGGTAATAGGATTGGAAGAATTACAACAACCGGAGTTAGCACTCATCGGTGATATTGAGGATATTCGTAACGAAGCTGGTTCAGTTGCGATTGCTGAGGCTGAATTGGACTTAGTTGGTGTTGATGAGTCTCTTGAGCAAGCCCTCGCAAAACTGCATAGAAACAAAAGCCCAAACAGCATTCCCTATGAGACTGCGAGCAGATCCTCCAACTCACCTCAGCCAACTGATTGTTCTGCATATGAGAAAGTTTGGGGAAGGGGAGAACCTGATTGGTACTCAGAAAAAGAAAATGAGTCAAATAAAACCAGTATGATGGAACGTTCCACAAAGGCATTGGCGGAGCAGAGAGTACAAAGAAGCACACAAGCCACAAGTTATGATACCCCATTCCAATTACCTGACTATTCAAACCAACCAAGTTCATCAAGTGTGACTACAGTACCAGCAGATGACAGGCCTGCAAGCCCTCCATTGAATCGAGCACATGCGGCGGCTCTAGAAGCAAGTGAGGCAAACTTTGATTCCGGTGGACTATTCAATATGTTTGACGATTTAGATAATGCGAGTGAATCCGCTACAGTTATCCCTCCTACTAATGAAATATCTTCACCGACCACTAATTTACCTGCGGTCACCCAACCTAGTTGGAAAAGACCTACTGACTCAAATGTTTCATCCTACACAATGTTGAGTGAGGCTGCTGGTCCGAATTTGCCAGAACCAACTCGGGTTGCATTACGTTCTGACCTGCCAACAAGTCCAGGTCTAGTCGCATCTGCAGCAGTCAAAACCATAGAAGAACAACCACCCTTGCCTGAACAACTGCAGAGGTCATTCAATCAACATAACAATCCCCACCCACTAAAATCATACCCTGCTCTAAATCGGATGCAGAAACAATATGCACGTGATTCTCGAATAAGGGTGAGTCGTTCATACAGTCGTAGTCGTGGTGCGTTGAAAGCCATCGGAGAATGGGTCAAACCCGGACTGAAGAGAATTGAAACCAGTCGCAAGGGCATCACTCGGAAATTTATTGGTGCGGGCGACGGATACAGAGATGTTTATGGCGATGATGATGGAAATCAAAATGATGACTTTGAAGAGACCCAATTAAATTCAACCCAAATCCTCCGTTTGCGTGCTGACCAAGATTCACAGTCTGATGTTCAAGAGCGTTTGCGCTTGTTAACTACCAACGGGGGCGGTGCAATTGCAGATGACCTAGCAAACCGCACACTACGCGGAATCTCAAGCAGTAGCAGAAGTGAAGGATTCACTCTCTCAGGAATGGAATCTAAGAAATTAAATGCTCCTGAAAATTTCAACGGCATGGTTGCTAGCAACGAGCCAGCGCCAAGATTTGCTGGTATGCAACGGCTTGGATGATTAGAACTGCACTGTGAATTCACAGCAGGTTTGGATGCTCTTCAATATACTGAATAGTAATGTCTCGAGATAAATAATCAGGCTCATTCATAATTGCCTTATGCAGAGGGATCACTGTCTCAAGCCCTACCAACACGGTCTCATCTAGAGCTGTTTTCATCCCAGCAATCGCATCCTCCCTATTTGCTCCCCAGACAACCATCTTGGCTAGTAAGGAGTCAAAACACCCAGGCATTTCGTAACCAACATGTGCGTGAGTGTCTACTCTTACCCCAAAGCCAGCAGGGAAATGACAATCCCAAAGTCGCCCGGGAGAAGGCACGAAGTTTACTGGGTCTTCTGCGTTAATGCGACATTGGATGGCGTGGCCTGAAATCTCAATTTCATCTTGTGAAAAGGGTAAAGGTTCGCCAGCAGCAATACGGATACCAAGACTCACTAAGTCATGGCCAGTAATCATCTCCGTCACGGTGTGTTCAACTTGAACCCTAGGATTCACTTCCAAGAAATAAAATTCGCCACTTGAATCGCGTAAGAACTCAAAGGTTGCCAATCCCGAGTAACCAACTGCTTCTGCGCCAGCACAAACTCTAGCCCCTATTTCCTCACGCTCTTCACTAGAAAGCCATGGGCCTTCTTCCAGTAATTTCTGGTGACGGCGTTGTATCGAGCAAAAACGCTCACCGAAATGAATCGCGTTTTTCCCATCTGCAAGCACTTGGAATTCTATGTGCTGTGCGCCCTCGATGAATTTCTCAACAAATACACGCTCGTCCCCAAAAGCAGAACGTGCTCGTGATTGACAGAGGTTGAGCGCGGATTCAAACTCGCTTTCTTGATGAACTATTTGCATGCCAATTCCCCCGCCTCCAGCAGCAGCCTTGATGATAACTGGATAGCCGATTTCGGTAGCAATTGTAGCGGCTTCTGAGGCGCTTTCAACAGGCTTGCTACTTCCTTTAGCAACCGGAAGTCCAGCCTCCTCCATAGCCTTCCTAGCCTCTATCTTGTCACCAAGCAATGAAATTACATCTGATGAGGGACCTATGAAAGTAATACCTTCTTCTTCACATCGTCGAACAAAATCAGCATTCTCAGCTAGGAAGCCATACCCTGGATGAATTGCTTGTGCACCAATCTGCTTGGCTACCTCAATCACCTTTTCATAATCAAGATAGGCATCTAGTGGGTTAGCAGAATAATTTGGAATTGCAATATCAGAGAATCGCACAGGCAAAGAAAGACGGTCTTCCCGGCCATGAATAATTGCAACTTCACATCCCAAAGTTCGTAGTGCCCTAGAAATTCTTAGAGCGATTTCACCGCGGTTTGCGATGAGCACCCTATCAAACATGAAGTGCCACGAGAGGACCCGGTTCAATAGAATGACTATGATTAGATATCTAGTCAGTAGACATCTCTGAGGTATCTCTTCTCTTGCTTCATCATCCGCTGTTCAACGAATTCCTTAGCATCCTCAGCACTCATCCCACCATGCTCCTCACAAATATTAATGAGAGTTTTATGGACGTCTTTGGCCATACGATTTTTGTCACCACACACATAGAAGTATGCGCCATCGTCAATCCATGACCATATCTCTTCCCCATTTTCAGCCATTAAATTCTGTACATAGGTTTTGGGAATTTCTGTCATGCGTGACCACGCAAGGTCTAGGCGAGACAAGTGCCCACTGTCTAACCAATCATTCAATTCACCACCATACAGATATTCATGGTTCAGGGTTCGGTCGCCAAAGAATAACCAATTCCGCCCTTTGGCTCCGTCA
>CAUZFJ010000018.1:0-11776 GCA_963579105.1 Candidatus Thalassarchaeaceae archaeon | reverse complement strand
ACTGATGTGAAATTAGGGCTAGTGGGTTCAATTCAACACCTCCATCTGCTTGAAGAATACAAAGTGATGTTAGAAAATGAAGGATTTGATGTCATTATTCCAACCGGTGGTGACCGACTCACTTTCCCAGGTCAGGTTTTGGGCTGTAACTACTCAGGTGATGACCCCTCAATCGGTCACTACTTATTCCTGGGTTCTGGTGACTTCCACCCAATTGGGCTAGTTCTCCACACCGGAAAACCTCTGTCTATTCTCGACCCTTACACAAGTGAAGCTAGGGAAATGTCATTAGAACAGATTGAGCGAATTTTGAGGCAGCGTTTCGGCTTAATTATGGCCGCTGATAACGCAACTTCTTTCGGCATATTAATTGGCGAAAAGCCAGGACAAATGCGCCGCAGCATGGCATTGAGATTGAAGCGCCTGATTGAGAAACATGGCAGAAAAGGATATTTGTTAGCGCTTGAACATGTTGGGCCGGAATTAATTGACTTCTATCCAGTAGATGCATTTGTCAATACCGCTTGTCCACGAATTGCAATTGATGATTCTGTCAAATATGCGAAGCCACTTTTGACCCCATTTGAGTTAGAAGTAATTCTAGGCGAAAAGCAATGGGAAGAAGGCTATCAATTTGATGAAATCCCATGATTTCAAAAAGAAAAACTTTGCTATAAAAAAACTCGAGAATTGCGCTCACAACTCAAGAGTTGCGCTCACAACTCAAGATGCTGCGGCTCTAGCCAGTGATTTGGAGACTTTGTCCAATCGTGCAAGGTCCACGGTCAACTGATTCAATCGAGACTCTGCATCGTTGATGAATGGCTTAATCACTGAAAAAAGATTACCATTTAGACTGTAGCGGTGAGATGGTCGACCTCGACCGCCTTCGTTTTGTGCCACACATCTAACCATATCGTCAGTGAGAAGTTCTTTCATAGCCACACTGATTTCTGGTTGTCTAAGCCCACAGGACGATTGTAACTCCTTACTGCTCAAATCCCCACCTTCATGAAGAGCGACTAACACATATGCAACATTTATTGAAACACCGATATTCTCCAGCATGTCAACAATTAGATTTACTGGTTCGGATGAGGATGCTTTTGAGGTTACTGTTATCTGCGGCATGGCACCCAACGAACTTGTCAAGAATATAATCTCTATGCCGGATAGAAGTCAAATTTACTCTTAGAGTAAATATATCTAGTCAAAAAAATTTAGCCAATACACCATGTCTATAGTGAGACTAGTCGGAGATTTTGACCACTCATCACTTCAATGTAGGAGCAATTCATCTCAACTAATCTTTGCTTCAATCTACTGTCCACTGTCAATACTGGCCAGTTTTCCTGTGAAGCGACTATTACTAACTGGTCATCTGGATGATTTGCTTCTTCTGGGCCCTCAATAAGTACAGATCTAGATGTCAAGAAATCAAGTAGGAGAGGAGAAGTGGTTTTCTCCTGAACCATCTCCAATTCTTTCAACACGTGGTTCAATAAAACCGGCTCAAAAGTTCCAACTACATCAGCCATAGCCAAATCAACATTCAAGCCGCCTTCAATTATTGCAACCCAGCCACAAGCATCAATCAGCACTTGAGTCATTCAGTCGCCTCCAATCAGTCCTAAGTTGGGGATGGGTGAAATCCCTGCCTTCAACCCCACATTAACTGATAGTAGCGTAGCCAATTAGACGCCATCTAGCGCCAATACGTCTAGAGAGAGTAATTCGCCCACCTTTCGAAGCACAGATTGGTAGCCTAAGTGAAAGTGTTGCCTTTTTGCCCTTAACAAAAGATACTACACCTACTGAAGTTGCTGTTGACGCATTGACCATCAGCATTTCATTTGGCTGCAAAGGCCGAACTGGGTCTGCTGAACCACCGCCTCCGGTAACCATTTCCTTCAAGAGTGTAAGTTCTAAGTCTACCTCATTCCAAATCGGTGGTAATTCACCGTCACGCGCAACGACTTGTCCAGAGAGTTCGTCAGCCTTGGTGATACTTGGGTCAAGAGGAGTGGCCATTCCACAAAGCCCACCTGCGTGCATTGATTCTAAGTCGTTGCCTCCACCCTTTAGACTGATGATACGGGTTTTGATAGGCTCCCAAGTTACCTTTTTTCCTTGCACTACCTTGCGACCTGGCGCGACTACAACTTTGTCGCCGACATCGAACTTCCCACTTACAATACTTCCACCAATCACTCCACCCTTGAGTTGGGGTGGTCTTGAGCCGGGTCTGTTGATGTCAAAAGAACGTGCAACATGGAGAATACTTGCTGCTTTCGGGTCTCTATCAGGTGTTGGAATAAATTCCTCAATTGCTGAGATTAGAATGTCAAGGTTAACATCGTGATGGGCTGAGACCGGGATAATTGGTGCGTTTTCAGCGATTGACCCCTTCAAAAAGTCCTTAATTTCATTATATGATTTTAGTGCTTGTTCACGGGAAACGATGTCAATTTTGTTTTGTACGACTACGATGTTATTGATGCCAGCGATTTCCAGCGCCATCAAGTGTTCAAGAGTTTGGGCTTGGGGACAATTTTCGTTAGCTGCAATTAACAGCAAGGCGCCATCCATAATGGAAGCGCCGCTAATCATCACAGCCATCAGTGTCTCGTGGCCAGGCGCATCAACAAATGAAATCACTCGGCTGAGTTCTTTTTCATCGTCCTTTTTTCCGTCTGGTCTTTTGCCAGTGGTGTAGTACTCACCCTTCTTGGTCTTGTAAAAAGCAGTATCTGCATATCCTAACTTGATTGAAATTCCGCGCTTGCGCTCTTCAGAATGAGTATCTGTCCAAGTCCCAGACAATGCTTGTGTGAGAGTTGTTTTACCGTGGTCAACGTGACCTACTAATCCAATATTGACTTCAGGCTGACGAGGTAACTTGCTCACCAGTTGAAATCCTCTCCTTATACATCTCTATCACGACTCGTCTGAATCGCCGCCGCTGTCACCTAGAAGGTCAGCGAGAGACTTCTTGCCGCTATCAACAACCTTCAGGTTCAACTGACGGGTGTCTTGATTGATTGTGTTGCCACGGAAATATCTACGCTTGCGGATTCCATCGTAGGTGTAACGGTAAGTATCGCCCTTCTTCTTTACGAGTTTTTGAGCCTTGTATCCAATACCTTTGGTAACTAAAACTGCTTGGCGGTTTCCACCAGCGATGTCGCTACGCATTGGTGTTCCTGTTTTATCAGAGCCACCAGTGATTTGCAATTTGTATCCAAGAAGTGACTGGTCACCATCACCTACGAACTGCCCATCAACTACATCACCAATCTTCTTTCCAAGAAAGTGATTGTAATTTGAACCCTTAATCTCAACCGAATATGACTTGCCCTTACTTGCAGGGTCGGTGTCGTTCACCGCCGCCATAAATGAGGTGTCTCCTGTAACTGCCATGGTAATCAGCGTCCCGCCGACAAGAGACCCGTATAAGGCAATTGCGCCCTGTAAGGGCTACGGCATTTCGCCTCATTTGCCCTTTAGGGCACTCTCAAGCCGTTTCTCAACAGCCCCTGGTAGGGCCGCCGGCATTGAGATATGTTGGGTGCGGCCGCGTCCTTCAGAACGGCTAGATACATGCGACTCAATCAATTCTAAGTCTTCGAGACGCTTGAGATGCTTCCAGAAAGTAGTATGGCTACGTGGTTCTTCCTCATATTCTTCGCAGACTACACGATACAACTTTTCTGCGTCACCAGTTGTCACTTCAGACTCCTTGCGAAGTCTCCGGCAAAGTGCTAGTAAAATCATCTGAGCGTGTTTGTTTAGATTAACAACAATGCTCGGTTCCACTGTACGACCGATTTCTCTCGCCAAAAATCGCACATCATTGGCGATTACTTCATCTCGACCTGCTTGCTCAGCCTTCTTGATTGAATCCTCTAACAATTCAATGGCAACTCGGGCATCTCCGGTTTCAGCAGAACGTTGTCCTATCGTACGCAATACACCATCAGAAATAGAGCCATCATGGCATGATAATTCAGCCCGCTGTGTAGCGATGGCAGTTAATGCCGTTTCTTTATAGGCTTCAAACCTGATGTGATTGCTTTGACCAAAACGCGACAACACAGCCCCTTCTAACTGGTCAAGAACTTGCTCTTGACTGATGATTATTAGTGAAATCGTGCCTTTAATCTCACGGCCTTCGTCAATCCGCAGAAGTTGATAGAGAAGGTCGCCCTTGTCAGCTCTCAGTAAATGGTCAACTTCATCTAAAATCAATAGCAAGTGTTCATTTCGTCCATGCAATTGCTTGCGTATTGATTGCAAAACCTCGCCGCTACCAAAACCTCGCTCCGGATGCCTAGAGTCAAGATTTGTGACAATACGCTGTAAAACCTGTGATTTGGAGGGGAAATTTCGGCAATTGACATGAACCAACTTGAGTGCCCTTTCCTCACCAAGATGCCTCTGTAAATCCCTTGAAAAAACGTGTGAAAGGACTGTCTTACCACATCCTACATTTCCGGTGATTGCTACGCGACAAGAAATTTGGTGGTCATTAATTTGTTGAAAAATACCAGCCATCTGTTGTAACTGCTCATCCCTACCAACTAATTCTTCTGGCACATAATCGTATGACAGGGGCTCGGCATTGATGAGAATCTTGCCCGCTCCAATTCTGTCTAAATATCCCGCCACACGCTTGCCTCCCAATGTCTCGCTGACCATCCAACCTACAACCCGGTTAGTGAACCGTTTGCATCCAACTCCCAACGTTCTTAGCAATTTTGGTCATTAACTAACTAAAATCAACATTCTCTTTTGAATGGGATTACCTTCACTTAGGCAAGGTGAACAACTGGTCATCTCCATGTCCATCTAGTAGTCCAATTCTCACAGCAGCATCAAGCCATGCGTGGGCATAATTTATCGCCCCAAAAGCCCTGACTAAATCACCAGTTTCCATGAAATGTCGCGCATCTGATGCATAATCATCACACATCCCCATCATATCGCTCAATTGCGTAGCCTCAGGAGTATCATCACTGTGTATTGGTGTTGCCTTTCCTTTAGCACGTGACGTCAAATCAAGGTACTTCTCAACCAATTCTTGGGTTACTTGTGATCCCATCAACCCGCCTCCTTAATGGCCAAAATTCGCCGCACGTCCTCTTGCCTACCTAGAGTATTGTACAACTCAATTGCCCGAGTCAGCATACCATTTTCTTCAGCGTCTCTAGCCGCCTCAAAGATGACTTGGCGCTGCTCCCAGTCAATTCTTTGACGCTCTTCTGTAACCAATTTTCTGAGAAATAAATCACGTTTTGAGATGAGTTTAGGTGATTCCCACCAGCGGATTAATCCATCTCTTGTTGCTGTTGTAATTATATCAGACTCGTTGCTGGAAATATGAACGCCTGCTGGCCAAGATTCATCTTCTGCAGGAGGTATTCTGTCAAGAGTACCATCCATTGATAGCATCCACCAACCATCTCCAGTCATTGCGGCTTCAAGTGGGTCCACACCAGTTTCAATCAACTGTTCAAGTGAATCCCAACCAAATGGGTTTGGAACCCCTTCGTGAATAGCGCCGTCAACCGATTGTACCAGTAATTTACCATTTGATAGGCGGCTAGCCCAAGACCAGCGCCTATCTTCAATAATTCTCTGAGAATTTTCACCAAATAGACGTAAGCAAGTGAGATGCCCATCATCATTTATGGCAATTAGATGTTCTCTGTCCAGCCAGCCAATCAATTTTCTAATACGCCCTGGTCGAAGGCGACGAATTCCCCTGCCTTCTCGATTGAACATGTGGATGTGGTCACCTCGGTCAGCCAACAGCCAACCACCCCCTGGACGGGGCAAGCAATCTCTAAATCCCCCCGAAACAGAGCGACCTTCCCCAAGAGGATTGCCGGTTCTGATATCTAAAAGGTGAAAGCCAGTGCCCGAAAGAACTGCAATACTAGAACCGTCTGATACTAACCTGTAAACATCAAACTGAAAAGTTCGCTTCCAAATGAAATCACCCAAATCATTGACTAATCTTACAATTCCACCAGTTGCAATAATGACCCCATCGTCGAGAGATGCAATTGCGCCAACTTTGCCTTCAAGTTGATGGCTCCAAGAAACTCGCCAATCACCAGCCATCAGAATTCGCCTCCAGCACCTAGGTTGATTAGGTGGTCTTTGGCTGGTGAACTTATCCTATACATACGACTACGTCCTTGTTTACGCACAGTAAGAATACCTGATTTCAGTAATCCGTTGAATATTTGTGAAAGCCGAGGGCGGCCGACTCCTAATTCACCCTGAAGTAAATTGTCAGATGGAGAAACTTCACGCTCAACTGCTTCAGTCAGAATCAATGTTTCAGCATCATTGAGGTTGGTTAGCGCGTTGATATCAAGCACAACATCTGGTTTCCGAGGTGGTGCAACTCGGCTGATTGAACTGAGCGCTGTCAGAACCTCTTCGGGGGTTGCCTCTGGTCGTTCATCCCATGATTCACCTTCTGCGACTGGAGGTTCATTTTGCCACTCTTTTGTCTCCTCAAATGGTGCAGTAGGCTTTGGTATTGCTTCAGAATCTGGCGTATTTGCTGGCGCATTCACACTCGGTTGCATCTGCTGAGGTTCTATGTTTTGAGAATTTTCAAGGGGGGAATCCATGCCCGGTTGAATCCAAAGTTCTGTGCTTTGGTCATTGGTTTTGATTTGACGCAATTGGTTAGGGTCAGTTTGCCCATCGTTTGGCTTCGCTTCCCTAGGGCCTTGAGTCTTTCTCGGTGCACCTTTATTTTCGGCTTGGGCGCCAATATTTGCCTTTTTATTGCGTGAGCGAAGCCCACCGAAACGGCCACCTGAAAATGAGGGCGCGGTGCCGTCCGCCATTTCTAGAATCTCGGCACCTCCCATTTCATCGCTGAATTCGCTCTCCCATTGTTTCTCATTCTCAATTCCTGAACTAGATTCAACAGAATCAGATTCATTATCTGATTTTGAAGGAATTGCTGACTCTTCCTTGTCTTGGATTGAACTTTCAACACCCGTATCTTCTTGCAAATCCAATTGTGGACCGTTGTCTCCTTCAACATTCTTCCACATATCTGCAGCATCTGATAATGATGGGAATAAGGTCTGGCTTTCATCGAATTCAGGTATCTCTTCTGCTGATTCGATTGTAGTTGCTGATTCTAAGCCCGTAGGGCTATCTTCTGTTGATTCGATTGTAGTTGCTGATTCTAAGCCCGTAGGGCTATCTTCTCTTATTTCATTAGAAAACGGTATTTCAGCAGGTTGTGAGTCAATTTCAGTAGTTTCTGAAACTTTGACATTTACTTCGTTTAATGGCGGGGTGGCAGCAGCAACCCGCTGAAATGTAGAATCTTTTACAACAGTTGTAGGCTGGGGTGAAACTTCAACTTTCAAATCTAATTTGCGCCCATCAATCAGCGGCATGCCACGCGTGTGATCTACGACGTCGCGTAAAAATCTCATCGCCCTACCCACATGGCCACCACTTTCTTTCATCGCCATATCAAGAAGCACCTCAGGAGCCGTCCAAGATGAACGGCTCGCCTTGTGAACTCGCTTGGCAATCAAGCGCGCCATTTCGGCTCTGGTGAGTGATTCTAGAGGGGGTGTGACATCCATCTCAGAGAGTAGTTCCTCGGGGAATCCAGATTTCTGTCCTGGAGTGAGTGTGATGATGGTTAAAGCACGTATTTTTGTCAATACTGGCATCAGTTGAGAAAGCACCTCAGCAAGTACCGGGCCAGAGAGTAAAGAATGGTCAAAAATGATCACTGGGAGAAGGCCTGTTCGACCTGCTAATTCTTCCTCCAAACGGTCAATCATCAGGCTGTGCACAGGAGGTGTTTCAAAGTCCTTCATCAAGTCACAATACAACTGATGTAGGATAGTAGTAACTAGGTCGCCAGATGGCCAAAATACGGTATGAATTTGGTCGGCTGTTGAAGCCACACATTGAACCAATGATGAACGCCCAGAACCCTTCTCACCAACTACTGCCACAACACGTGGGGAAGCGAGCCGGATATTGTTAGCTAAAGCGGTAAACACTTCATCTCTGCCAACCATCAACTCCAACTGTTCTCGACTTAGGGGTCTAGTGTCAAAAGGATTGGACCTTAGGGCAGGGAGATTCAACATCTCTAGTGCTGCTGATTGCATAATAGGAGCGAACTTGAAGTCCACTTAACATATTTACGCATTTTATGTTATGAAAATGATGCGTTCAGAAGCGTTGAACAAGTAACGGAGAGGCATTTTATTGTCAAAATCTCGCTTGATAGTGGAATTGAGTTACCGCTTTAACGCGTTAATAACGCATCGGAATAAGCGTTAACCCGTTATCCGCCTTGAATTAACGCTTTGTTAACGCATTTTCCTCGAGGGAATCAATAGGCAATTGTTGTAGGGAATGGTATCATCAACAACACACATACTAGTAATCTGGATGTTTTGATAATGCTCGGAATGCTTTAGGGAGTCCGGCTCGGGCATCAGTGTTGAGGGAAGTCAATGCCTGTTGATAATAGCCGCTTGAAAGGATTCTACAAATTGAGTGTAAAAGAGCGCCGAGATATGATTGCTGAACTAGCTGGATTAGACCAAGAAGCAGTGGATGCATTAGCAGCAATGGGGGAGCTATCTGAGTCTGCTGCAGACCGTATTATTGAGAACGTTGTTGGGACCCTCGCTTTACCCGTTGGTGTGGCAACAAATTTCATCGTTGATGGTGAGCATTATCTAGTCCCATTTGCGTTGGAAGAACCCTCTGTTGTAGCAGCCGCTAGCAATATGGCAAAACGCTGCCATGCGAGCGGCGGATTTGTCTCCAATAACACCGAACCAATCATGATAGGACAAATCCAAGTAGTCGGTTGTGAAGACCCATTTACTGCCAAAGAAGCAGTCCTTTCTGGGGCTGCTGAATTGATCTCTGCCTGCAACGAAGTTGACCCAATTTTAGTCAAATTTGGCGGTGGTTGCAAAGACATAGAAGCACGAGTTATTGACACAGAATCAGGACCTATGGTCATCGTCCACTTATTGGTTGATTGCCGCGATGCGATGGGAGCAAATGCGGTCAATACAATGGCTGAAACTATTGCCCCCACAGTGGAAAGGATGACTGGTGGTACCGTAATACTAAGGATTATTTCAAACTTAGCGGTTCATCGTCTAGCAAAAGTAAGTGCAACTTTCACGCCGTCAGAAATTGCCAATACAGGGGAAACAGAGGAAGAAGGTGCCAAAGTCATTGAAGGCATACTACAAGCCTACCATTTTGCTGCTGCAGACCCATTTAGGGCTACAACCCACAATAAAGGCATCATGAACGCTATTTCCGCCATCGCTGTGGCCTGTGGCCAGGATTGGCGGGCAATTGAGTCCGGAGCCCACTCCTACGCCTCTCACGAGCGTGTTTACGGCTCCCTGACACATTGGGAGAAGGATGCTGATGGCAATCTAGTCGGATCTATTGAACTTCCAATGGCTGTGGGTTTAGTCGGTGGAGCAGTTAGAGTACACCCTACTGCAAAGGCAAATGTTGCAATAATGGGTGCAAGAAGCGCTGATGAGTTAGCCAAAGTGATGGCTGCGGCTGGAATTGCGCAAAATTTAGGTGCTCTTCGAGCGCTTGCTACAGTCGGGATTCAAGCCGGACACATGAAGTTACACGCTAGAAATATGGCAGTTACTGCTGGTGCTAATGATGACGAGGTTGACAAAGTTGTTGAAATTGCTCGCGCATCTGGCAGGATTACTGCTACTGCAATTGAAACGGCACTTGAACAAGTCCGCAATAGGTGAATTTCTAGTGCCGAAGCACCATATTAGGAGTATTGAACTCAATCGACTTTGCGGACATTGATTGCGTTTGGACCCTTCGGACCCTCACCAATCTCAAACTCCACACTGTCGCCATCTTCGATGCGACCCTCAACTTGGGAAATATGAACGAAGAGGTCATCTCCCTCATCTCGTTCGATAAATCCGAATCCTTTGCTCTGATTAAACCACTTTACTTGACCTTCGGCCATAATTCCACCTCGCCCAACCCATACTACTTGAATGCACCCTATTGAATACCCAATAATGGCCTATGATTACCATAAAAAAACACTTCACGGAACAGAAAATCACTCTTCTTCGGAACTTTGCGCCAACGAGCCATTTTCGTGAACTTCAGGCGGTATTTCCCCGTCAGGAGGACCAAAATCAACATCTTCACCATCCGTTTCTTCTTCCCCAGAAAGTGCATCAGCTAGTTGTGAACCTGTCAAACCCAAGCCCGCAGCCTGTTCTTTGAACCATTCTGCTACCGCTGCTGTCGATGTATGCGGGCAACCAAAGTATTCTGAAAACCTCCTAGTGGTGCTTAATCGACGTGTGTTTCCATCTCTGCGTTTGTCAATTAGACCTAATTCCCTCAAATCTGAAACATGCTCGTATGTCACCTGGCCAACCATTTCAACCAATTTATTCTGAGCCATTGGTTGGTGATAGGCTATCAGCGCTGCGGTTTTCAGCAACCTCTTTGGAATCTCTGTCCTAGCAATCTTAGGGATATGATTGGCTAGTCGGGGTTTCACTTCTAGTACCCAATAGCGATTAATTTCAGTTAGTTGAATCGCTGATTGTTCTCTATTTGTGATCAATTGTTGCAAGTCTAAAAGCGCCATTCTGATGGTTGATTCGGTGATTTTGAATTGTTCTGCTAATTCTGCTTGAGGTATTGAACGCCCTGCGCCAAACAAAGTCGCTTCAAGGAGAGTTGTGAGTTCTAAATCATCACTCATGCCGCCACTTCCGGTGCGAGATGTTCAGTAATTGCATCAAATGTTCCAAATTCAGGCCATTTATCCTGAAGGAATATCTCGCCATTTGGATATTCTGTTTGCCAAATGTCTGTATAACCTCTGTGAGTGAGGAAAAGTGCTGAGACAAATCCAACTATTCCACCTTCTGCTTCCGCATCTTCAGGCTCCCAACCAGCGTCAATTCCTTTGGCTTTCAGTATCTCAGTGACTGATTTCACTGTAACTGGTTCGCCTTCAGGTGATAACTCTCTAATTGATGCCCACGTAGCACGTATTTCTTCTTCCAAGTTCTCTTGGTGTACTCGGCCCTTAACATTGGCAATTGCATTCTTTACATCAAATGCATGCTCTATTCTAGCACTCTCTCTCAAGCGGCGCTCTTCCGCATCATCATGTGCTTCTGATAAGCATGAAAGTAGTTCTGCGAGAGTTACTGGGCGGCCGGCATCGCGCTTGATACGACCATCAAACAATCCTGGTAATTCGTCGCTTGCTTCACCAGCCAGAACTGTAGTAGTGAAGTGGAAGTCGTCATCATCGTATTCTGTCTGCCAACTCGGAATGTAATCCCAGTCGTCATCAATATCTTGGTCGGCATTCTCAGCCCTCTCTAACAGATTTGCCGCTTGGCCATGCAAGATTTGCCAAGCCATCCGAATGAGCCTGCCACATGTTGGTAAATCGACGTTTTCAGCATCTTCAAGCCGTTCTTTGAACAACTTAATGAAACGATTTAGGTCAACATTCCAGGGGTCAAGTGTTGCGTCCTGAAACATCTGTAAAACTAGTGCAATACTTCTGTCAAAAGGGTGACTGAGAGCCTTGTGCTCGGCTTCTTCCATCTCAACTAATTCTTGAATATGTTCAGCATACCTACTCTTGTTTAGAGGGAGGTTTTCATCATGACCTATCATCTCTGCGATGATATCGTCCCGCAGAGTCTCTGAA
>CAUZFJ010000017.1:0-12177 GCA_963579105.1 Candidatus Thalassarchaeaceae archaeon | reverse complement strand
GCTAAGAAGTAACAGTGTTACAACTAAAATTCCAAACATCGGGATTTGAGTTCCAAATACTTCTTTGCTAGCCTTCATTCTGCTTGCAAGGGAAGAATCTTGTGAGATTTCAGCAACTAATACAGCGTCCAGAACTTCTTGTTCTAATACAGAAGATTCAGTTTGGTCATATTTCTCTAGGCGCGCAAGTTTTTCACCTTTATTTCCACTACTTGGGAGATTAATACGTTTTAATTCAGCAGTCAATTCTGCTGAAGTCATATCATGATATCCCATGTTACTCATCACTCCGTGGTACTAGGTCCTTCATCAACCCAACCCCAAAAGGTGTGTTTTATTTTTACTGTTTAAATTGAGTAAAAGTAGTTGAGTCAGTATCGGCTGACTCAGCCGAAATAACCTCTCCACCGGTCCATCGTTGTGATAATTGATGTTCAACATCTAACTGGTCAAGGATTCGTGCTATCACGAAATCAACCAAGTCATCAATTGATTGTGGATTGTTGTAGTATCCCGGGTTCGCTGGAAGAATTACTACACCATAGCCAGAAAGCTTTGCCATGTTTTCAAGTTGCACAGTTGCGTATGGTGTTTCGCGTGGTACAACTATGAGTTTCCTTCTTTCCTTCAAGGCGACCATTCCCGAGCGAGTGATTAGGTTGTCACTAATTCCGGCTGCCAATTTAGAAATCGTTGTTCCTGATGCAGGGCAGATGATGTAAGCGTCAAATTTTGCTGAGCCCGAGGCTGATTTCGCCGCTAAATTATCGTTGTTTTCTAGCACAGCACCATATTGTGAAGCAAGTTGTTGAGGGGTGATTCCACATTCAAGGTCGAGATTGATTGCGCCTTCACGGCTAATGATGAGATTGATGTTCCAGCCAGATTGAGTCAATGTCTCAAGTAGGCGAGCACCGTAGCGAGCGCCGCTTGCGCCGCTGATGGCTAATACTGCTGATGGCATTGTTTCTCCCTGTGCCCTATCTCACTTCAACTCTTGCAAACAAGAATCAAATGCATCCATAGCTGCTACGAACGCTTCTGGTTCGCCTCCCCAAGCGACTCGTATCATGTTTGAAAGTTTAGACGAGAACATCAATGCAGGTGTGGCGAGCACTCCATGCTTTGAGCAGATATCTTCAATGAATCGCTGGCAATCTACGTCTGCAGGAAGTGGAATACATCCGAAGATTCCAGTTGGCGGGGGGGTCCATTTAATCCCATTCGCTGTTAATACATCCATGAGATGGGGAAGGTTATCCTCCCTTCTCCTTTTTATCAATTCCAGTGGTTCTTCAATATACGGCCAAGCCATTTGTGCAAGGCGAAGTGAGGGTGTAGCCAACATGCCCTGCAAATTATTCATTACACGCACTGCGTTTACTGCGGTTTTATCTGAGCCAATAATCCAACCCATTCGTAGGCCACCTAGGCCGTAACATTTGGTTAGAGAGTTCACTGACACGCAATGTGGGCCGTATTTGTACATTGGTCGATGGTAAGGTGTGCCAATTGTTGTATCAAGGTAAACCTCATCTGAAATCAGTCCCAAGCCTTTGTTTTTGCATATGTCAGACAACCATTGTTGATCATCTTCGTCCATCATCCAGCCGGTAGGATTCTGGACAGGGGTCGTTATTACGGCACACACATCATCAATGATTGACTCCAAAGATTCTCGGTCAATTCTCCATGAACCGCAATCCTCAGAGTTTTTCGGTCCTCGCCAAAATGGAAGTACCTCAAAACCAAGAGCACGTGGAAACTGTGATACAGGCGCGTAAGAGGGCATTTCAACAGCAACTTTCCTTGGCTTCTCTGCATTCATGACTGACAGAAGTGCGAACAGAAGGGATTGGCTCACACCGTGTCCGCCAGCGACTTGAGAGGGTTTCACACCCTCGCGCTTTGCCACCCACTCTCTTGGGTTAAGAGGAGTATTGGTGAAGGGATTTGTTAGGTCGTCTGGCATTTTCCCGCCAGATAACTTCTGCCAATCCCAGGGGTAGTGAAAACCAGATTGTGACAAGTCATGGCTTACCCCTTCCTGCAATCTAGGGACATACCACTCCAAGTAGTCAATGGCAGGGAATTCACCACCACCTACTGATTCGCCGAGATTTGGTGAGAGTGGGTGGTCTTCCATTACATTGTGGAATATGCCTCAGAACATGAAACCTCGCTCCGTCCACTCGAGGTTAGCAAGCAGGTTGTCAGCGTTGATTGCTCAACGTGAACGCAATTTTGAGAGAAGTCTGAGAAGTTCAAGGTAGAGCCAGACTAATGTGATCATTAAACCAAATGCAGCATACCACTCAAGGTGCTTCGGAGCACCTTGCTCAACCCCCTTCTCAATGAAATCAAAATCCATTACGAAGGTCAAGGCTGCAATTGTGATTACAACAAGTGAAAATCCAATTCCGATTAAGCCATTTCCGTGAATGTATGGGATCTGGTAAGGGGTTGCAATTGCTAAAATGAATGATACCATGTAAATCATGAAAACTGCTCCCATTGCTGATGTAATTCCAATTCGAAAGTTCTCTGTTGGCTTGATTAGGCGGGCGCGATAGATTACTAGCATTACAATGAAAAGCCCAAACGTGAGGGAAATAGCAGTCAATATGATACCTTCATATGCGGTTTCATACATTCCTGAAACCGGGCCAAGAAATAGTCCTTCAAAAGCCGCGAAAATTGGGCCAATATAGACAGCATGTTCCTTATTGATGAAGCGCATGGAAATTGCTGCAACCAAAGAACCGATTATCCCGACGAAGAATAGAATTCCTCCTAGGCCAGGATTATTTTGAAAAGTGGTCCAAGATATTGTAGCTGTTACCACACAGATTCCAAGCAATAACATGGTTTTATTGGCTACTCCCTCAAGAGTCATTCTAGATTCAGTTGTGCCAAACCCAAATGAATCGTTATTCAGATAGGGGTTACTTGAGCGCATCATGGTGCTTCGTTACCGCCTATCGTTCTCAAACCTTCGCATATCAATTAAGCCATGGCGGGTTACTAGATTGGCAAGAGAACTTAGCAACAGTCCGGTTGAGACTAATTTGTGTAGTTGCCATCATCATTGCTTCTATTATTTCACGAGTAAGTCCTCGCTTACCTAGAGCATAGAGTGAAGTTGTGGTGCCGGTGGGAAGACCACATCCATCCAATTCTTCTACTCTACCATCAGGTGTATTATAATTAATAGTTAGACCGTGGCGACTGACCCACTTTAGGAAATTTAAGCCAACACTAGAAAATTTGGAGCCATCCTTCCAAATCCCCTGCATTCGCGCGTCTCTCTCACCAACAACGCCCAACGGTCGCAATGTGTTGATTATCCAATCCTCAAGCAACTTGATTATTGCTACAACATTCTTTTCACCATCTAAATCCCATAGGAAAATAGGGTACGCAACTATTTGTCCAGGTCCGTGCCAAGTGATTCCACCGCCTCGGTCTATAGGGGATGTCTCATACTGTTGTGAGACTTTAACACCATCTTTTCGTGCCTTTGGACCTATTGTGACAATTTCGGGATGTTCAACCATAATCAGAGTGTCAGGTATCTCATCATTGATACGCAACTTCTGCAGTCGCTTCATTTCTTCAGCAACTACTTCGTGTTCAACAACACCAGCCACAATAACATTGAATTCACGCATTTCATCACATCGTGTGAATCGCGTGTCCCAAAGTTTTGAGCACACCTTCATGGAATGCTTCACTCATTGTCGGGTGGGCTTGGATGGTTCCAGCAATATCCTCCAAAACAGCACCCATTTCAAGAGCTACAACAAATGCCCCAGATAATTCTGCAATATGACTACCAACTGCTTGAATACCTAATATCAAATGGTCAGATTCACGAGCGACTACTCGCACAAATCCACCCGTCTTTTCTGCTTCAAGAGTTAATGCTCGGGAATTTGCTGCTAATGGGAATTTACCGATAATAATCTCCTCTCCCAAAGCGGTTGCTTCATCTGGGCTCAGTCCAACACTGACAATTTCAGGTTCAGTGAAGACAATTGCTGGAATAGCAACCGGTTCAAATGCACGCTTTTTGCCGGCAATAATTTCTGCCACCATTTCGCCTTGGGCGCTAGCCTTGTGGGCTAATAGAGGCTCACCAATTAGATCACCAATCGCATAAATTCCTCGCATATTTGTTTTGCATTGAGAATCAACTGCTACAAATCTGCCAGAGTCGTCCATTTTGACTCCCATTTCTTCAAGACCCCATCCATTAGTATTGGCTTTACGGCCAACGGTTACGAGTACTTTGCCAAAGGTTTCCGAAATTAAATCTCCATCTTTGTTTTTCCAAGACAACTCAACACCATCACTACTAATTTTAGCGCCTTGAGCCATACAATTCGTGTGGACTTTAACCTTATTTTTCTTGAGCCAGCGTTCAAGGGGTCGGCGAATTTCAGCATCAAAAATAGCCACTACTGTGTCAAGTCCTTCAATGACTGTAATCTCAACTCCAAGTTTTCTTAGAGCGCATCCGAGTTCAAGTCCGATATATCCGCCGCCAATTACAGCAATCTTTTCTGGTAATTCTTCTAAATCAAGTGCACCAGTTGATGAGATTATGTTTTCTTCATCATATTGCATAAATGGCAATTCAATTGGCTTCGAGCCTGTTGCGAGAATGACATTTTCAGTTGAAATGTGAGCGATCTTGTTGGTATCAGAATCTGTCACATTACAGGTTTTCCCATCAAGGAAGGTTGCCCAACCGCTAATCAATCTCACCCCGTTGGCTTTTAGAAGCGTTTCAACTCCTTTGTTGAGTTTGTTAACTATCTTATTTTTCCAATCAACTAATGCAGGCATATCAATTGAAACATCGCCGCCGACTTTGAGGCCCATGTGCCCACTTTGGTGAGCCTTAAGCGACTCAAATCTTTCAGCCGCGTGAATAATTGCTTTTGAGGGAATGCAACCACGTATCAAACAGGTGCCTCCGGCTCTATCACCTTCGACAATAACTGTTTCAAGACCTAGTTGGGCGGCCCGAATTGCTGCCACATAACCTCCAGGTCCAGCACCAACGACTAAAACTTGGCAAGAAATTTGTTCCATTCAATTTCACCTCAAAGAATTTGTGTTGGGTGCTCAAGAAGTTGCTTTAATCCTAGCACTAGTGCGGCGCCGTTGGCGCCGTCAACAACCCGATGGTCCCATGATGAAGAGAGATTCATCATTCTACGAATAGTGATTTTCCCATCGACTACTACTGGCCTTTCAATGGCCTTGTGAACGCCTAGAATTCCGACTTCTGGAGTGTTGATAATGGGTGTGGCACCTAGTCCACCGTCCCTTCCTAGTGAGGTGATTGTGAAGGTTGAACCGGTAAGTTCTGAGAGGGTGGCTGTGCCATCTCTGGCTGCTCCGGCAACTCTACCCAGTTCACTTCCGAGTTCCCAAATATTCCTTGCTTCACAATTTTTTACCACAGGTACGTAGAGCCCACGGTCAGTTGTTGTTGCAATGCCGATGTTGACTGCGTTGTGGAGTACGAGAACTTCTCTTTCATCCTCGTAATGTCCATTACAACCATGATGGCCTTCATTGAACAGTTTGACTAATGCCTGCATGATGAACGGTAGGTAGGTGAGTTTTGGTTGGCCCGCAGTGCGATTCACATTTAGCCACTGGCGCAATGCCTCCAAATCTGTAACATCAACTTCTTCGAAGAATGAAAAGTGAGGGATTTTGGTGTATGACTTTGTCATTTGTTCGGCAATCTTTCGACGCAATCCAACTATTGGGATTTCGGTTGTCCCTTCAGCAGGTTCTCCTGGTGCTGAGAACTTGATTCCACCTCCAGATTCACCGACTTCGCTGTGAGAATCTAAATCAGCGTGACTGATTCTTCCCGCCGGACCACTGCCCTGAACTTGACTGAGTTCTATTCCTTCGTCCTTCGCTCGCTGACGTACTGCTGGAGATGCTAAGGCTCGACCACCAACTCCACTTCCTCCACTCATTGTGCTTGGAGAGGCACTAGGTTCGCTTTGCCTAACCGGTTCGGCTTCGGGCGCTGCTTCAGGGGTCTGTTCAGGAGTTTTGGGCTCAGGCGAAACCTCAGGTTCGGTTTTTGGTTCTGGCTCAGCAATTTGAGATGTATTTCCTTCGCCTTCAACTTCAAACTCAATACACACTGCGCCGACTGCAATGATTTCTCCAGTGCGGCCAACTGTTGACAGAATTTTTCCAGTAACAGGACTGGGGATGGTTACGGTTGCCTTGTCAGTCATTACATCAACCAACGCATCGTCTTCTTCAACCGATGCTCCGACTTCAATATGCCATTGCACTACTTCGCCTTCAACAACTCCTTCTCCGATGTCGGGCAATCTGAATGCATATATTCCCATCTTCAATCCTCCTGTGTTCTCTTTATTGCTTCAGCAATTCTCTCAGGACTTGGCATATAATCCCATTCTGTGCTGTGCGGGAAAGGTGTATCCCAACCGGTAACTCGCTCAATTGGGCTCTCAAGATGATAGAAGCAACGCTCCTGTACACTCGCAGACATTTCCGCTCCAAAGCCACTAGTTTTTGGTGCTTCGTGAACTATTACACAGCGTCCAGTTTTCTTAACGGAATTTACCACTGCATCCCTATCCCACGGTACTAGTGATTGTAGGTCAATTAAGTCACAAGAGATGCCAGAATCTTTGATTCCCTGCTCTGCAACATGGACCATCGCTCCCCACGCAATAACGGTGCACTCATCACCTTCCATAGTGAGATGTGCTTCTCCAATAGGTATGGCATAGTGTTCTTCTGGTACATCGCTAAACTCGTGATCTTTCCAAGTAGGGACATTGTGTGGGTCGCCATAAAATGGGCCTCGGTAACAGCGTTTCGGCTCAAAGAAAACAACTGGGTCGTTACATTCTATAGCACTGATTAGGAGACCTTTGGCATTGTAAGGGTTTGAACAGTAAACTACCTTGATTCCGGGGGTGTGGGTGAATTGAGATTCGGGTGATTGTGAGTGGTGATGGCCTCCCTTAATTCCACCACCTGCGGGTGTTCGGATGGTTACGGGGGTGCTAAACTCACCACCACTTCGGTGACGAAGTTTTGCCATTTCATTTACGATTTGGTCGTAGGCAGGGAATATGTAATCTGAGAATTGTATTTCCATTACTGGGCGAAGCCCATTAAGTCCCATACCAAATGCGATAGCGGCTATTCCACCTTCTGCAAGAGGTGCATCAAAAACTCGTTTTGCTCCGTGTTTCTCTTGCAGGCCATCTGTGACTCTGAATACACCGCCAAAGTAACCAATATCTTGACCAAAAATGATGACATTAGGGTCGGATTCCAATAGATTGTCAAGAGCGCTGTTTAGTGATTGTATCATGTTCATTTCAGTCATCTCAATCACCTCACTTTCCCAATTCCTCTCGCTGTTCTTGAATATGCCATGGCATTTCCTCGTAAACTTCTGTGAATATAGTGCTGGCTGGTGGCCAAGGTCCGTTGGCAAGGTCGCCATGAGTCACGGCTTCTTTGTAGGCGGCTACCACTTCCTCATCCAGTCTGTGCTCAAGTTCAGAATGTTGCTCTTCACTCCACTCTTCTATCAAAATAAGATGGTTCTTGAGGCGCTCAATTGGGTCGCCACCAGGCCAATGTTCGTGTTCATCTGCTGGCCGATAACGGCTAGCATCATCACTGCTGCTGTGTGCACCCGTTCGATAAGTTAGGATTTCAATGTGGGTTGCACCCAAACCAGCTGATGCCCTTTTCCTAGCCCACTGTGTGACAGAGTATAGGGCGAGGAAATCATTTCCATCAACTCTCAATGATGGAATGCCATACGGTAAGGCCCGTGTGGCAAAATTTTCCCCACCAGATGCAAAGTTTTTGTGAGTTGAAATTGCCCATTGATTATTGACGACGCACAAGATGATTGGGGGTTTGAACACACTAGCGAAATTGACTGCATAGTGGTAATCTCCTTCTGCGCTAGCGCCATCGCCAATCCAGGTAATTGTGGCTTGGTCTTCGCCCTTGTAGGCACTTGCCATTGCAACACCTACAGCCTGAGAAAATTGAGTGCCAACTGGGCTGGAAACTGAAATGTAGTAACCCTCTTTGTAAGTATAATGGACTGGCATTTGTCTACCCTTGACATTATCCTCTACATTACCAATGCAGTGATTAATCATGCTAACCATACTTCTTCCACGTACAAATTGACAACCAGGCTGGCGATAAGTTGGGAACAGCCAATCGTGGTCCTGCAAAGCCATTGTTTGTGAAATTGCGATTGCTTCCTCGCCAAGGGACCGCATGTAGAAAGACAGTTTCCCAGTTCTTTGCATCTTCATCATTCGGTCATCAAATATCCGCAAACGGCACATATGCTCAAGTCCAAGACGTAGTTCATCAGCGCTTAAATTTGGATGCCAAGATCCGCTTGCAGCGCCTTCATCATCAAGAACTCGAATCAATCCTTCAGCTTGTTTGACAGTATCTTCCGCAGTACATGTGATTGGGTCGGGTTGACTCAAATCTGCAGGTGTGTATGTCCAAGGTTCAAAATGCGATTCTTCACCGGGTCGGCTAGGTGCATCTGGAACAGTAAAACCATCCAAGCCGCCCCCCTGCTCGTCCCCCGTCATGGTTTTACCTCACAGTGCTCCGACTATGATGATTTTCATGCTTGCCCATCTTTAGATGGGCTGTAGGATAAATTAGTTACTGCCGCTCCTGGGGTTGAAAGGCTTGCAACAGGTTGGCCACCTTTTGCTTCGCCAAGTAAAAGGCCCGCTCGGTATGATGAGCGAACTAGAGGTCCGCTTGCTACTGCTTTGAAACCAATTTCGCGGGCCTTTGCATCCCATATTGCAAATTGCTCAGGGGTTGGAAAACGGTCAACTGCCAAATGTTTCCATGAGGGGCTAAGATATTGGCCAAGAGTTACGATGTCGACACCAGCTTCCCTAAGCAACAACATCGCTTGCTCAACTTCGTCATCTGTTTCACCAACTCCTACCATTAAACTACTCTTTGTAAGGATGTCAGGACGGAGTCTTTTTGCCTCTTTTAGAACGGCTAATGATTGACTAAAGGATGCCCGCGAATCGCGCACGGTTCGGTCTAATCTCGGCACACATTCTACATTGTGTGCGAACACCGAAAGCGGGCTCTCATGCAACAAGTAAGCAAGGGCTGACATATTGCCATCAAGGTCAGAGCAAAGGAATTCTACCGTGACGCCTGGTTCTGCCTCATTTACCGCATTGATGCATTTTTTGTAGTGGCTAGCACCACCATCTTCCAAGTCATCTCTATTGACTACGGTAATTACAACATGAGAAATTCCCATATTGCTAACTGCTTGGGCTAGGTCACTTGGCTCATTCTCATCTAAAATGGGTGGGGTTTTGATCGTACCAACTGCACAGAAACGACAGGCGCGTGTACACTCTTGCCCAGCAATCATGAAGGTTGCCGTGCCTCTTCCCCAGCAATCGTGAACATTTGGGCAACGCGCTTCTTCACAAACCGTGTGAAGGCTATTTTCCTTCACTCGGGATTTGGTTTTATTGAATCGTAACTGTGCTTCTCCAACAGGTAGGGTAGTTCTAAACCAATCTGGTAAGCGTTTTCTTTGAGTTTTCCTGCGCTCTTCGACAGATGGCCTCGCAATACCACCACAACCACCTGAACTAGTCTCTGAGAGGTCGTTAATTGGCAGTTGTTGACCTGGCATCTGCATCCCCTAATTGAGTGCGGGGGGCCGGTTCAAGTTAAGGCTTTGATTTTAGAAACTTCTCGACTCAACGCGGCAGCCTCAAGTCAGTTTGGCCCACCGCTTCTCTTACGGGTGTTGTTATGGGGGTCGCTCTTGTTACAGGCGGGGCAAAGCGAATTGGTGCTGAAATATGTCGCACCTTAGTTAGTAACGGACATTCAGTAATCATACATTATCGTAATTCTGTAGAGGCGGCAACAGAATTATCTGAAGAGTTGAACAAAGTTGCAAAAGCAGCAACAATTTACGCTGATTTAGAAGATTCAGAGCAGGCCAAAACTCTGCTTGATAAAGCGGCAAAAATCTTTGGCCCAATTGACATTTTAATCAACAATGCATCGATGTTTGAATATGACAATATTGATTCACTAAATATCGACCTTTTCAATCGTTCTATAGCAACAAATGCCTTGGCTCCAATGCTGCTAATTCAAGGCTTTGCAAAACAAACATTAGAAACACAAGGATGCATCATAAATATCCTTGACCATAAATTGGAAAACCCAAATCCAGATTACCTTTCTTATACGACTTCAAAAACCGCTTTAGCCGGGCTCACAGAACCGCTAGCAATTGGCTTAGCGCCTTGGGTTAGAGTCAATGGGATTGCGCCCGGCCTGACTTTGCCTTCACCTCACGCGTCGAAGCAAGCATTTGAAAAATTGCACGATAAGACACCCCTTGGTAGAGGAGCAACCCCACGCGATATTTCAGAAGCGGTGGTTTTTCTCATAGGTGCCAAATCCGTGACTGGTCAAGTGTTGTTTGTTGACGGTGGGGAAAGGTTACACCCTCGGGACACCGATGTACTATACGGCAGAGGTGAGTAAATGGATACAGCAGAATTTGAGAATCAATTATTGCAAAAAGTTGGTTTTTCGTTAACTACTTTACAATTACGAAATTACATTGTTGATATGGAAATTGGGGTATTAGAGGAAGAGCAAGGAGTAACTCAGCGCATACGCTTTGATGTTGACATTTTTATCGCTGGAGCAGCGGTTCCTGACGAAGATGAGATTGACCGCGTTCTAGATTATGATTTCATTCGCGGGAAAATCAATGAAAAAGTCCGCGGAATTCGTACGAATTTACTTGAATCATTGGTTGGCGATTTGATTGATTCGCTGTTAATTCCATTCGAAGCAGTTGCTGCTTCGGTTACTGCGACAAAACTTGACATCTACGATGATGGTAGTGAAATTGGATGCAAAATGATGAGATTATCCGATTGAAAAAGCATAATTGACAACTCTCATTTTTGCTTGCTGTCTTGTTCAAGCCTCAGATTTCAGAAAAGTGCAGGAGGTGGGATTCGAACCCACGAACCTCTTGAGACCGGAGCTTAAGTCCGGCGCCGTTGACCAGGCTTGGCAACCCCTGCACCCCCTCGTCCACACCTCTTACCCATCAATGTGGCGTCTGATGACTACTTTTGGGAATCATTAAAATGTGAATATTGGGGTGTAGTAAACTCTTGTGATAATGATGCAGATTACATACTCCCAACCATGAAACCTTTAACGGACCGTTGACACGGCATAGCCGTGGAAGAAACAACATCAACCTATGCCGCCGCACCGAGAATCTCATTGGTGTCGCTATTTCTCGTTGCTGTGATGATTTCGTCACTTTTAGCGCCGCTATCCCCTCAACCATCAGGTTCTGAATTATTATCAGAGCAGCCACGTTACCACGCTGGCGAAATTCCAATGAAACTTTACAATATTTTTGTAGACAAAAGAAATTCAACCGCAGGTGGTGATGGATATCTTACGACTAAGACCCCAAACAATGGCCAGAGTAATGAATCAGCTCTTTCAGGTTCCCTTGAATTTAGAACTAGATATGTGCTAAGTGACATGCCGGTAGGCGGTAGATCCGCATCAGGAGGCGGAAACGTTTGGGAAATACCGCTCAATATTTTCCTTAAAGCAACGGCTGGTTCACAGCAACAATCAGCAACTTACACTTTTACATTAAGGATTGAAGATGATAGTGGCAGTTCAGAAACAATCGCAACAGAGCAGAAAGAACAGAGTGCTTGTGATGATTTATTTGGTTGCGGATGGCATCAAGAAATTGTGCGCTTGCAATGGATTGGTGAGCAGTACAAGTCAATTCCATCCGGAGGTGCACTTACTCTAACAGTATCTGCTGAATCTACTTGTGAAGGCCAAGGTGGAGGTCCATTTGGTCCCTCATGCGATGCCGAAGTAATGTGGGGCGACCCAGACTCATCTGATGATTACTCAACCATGGAGTTTTGGTCTAATGCGGCCTCAGGCAGTGAGGTGAGAATCTTTTCTGAAGGAGCCCTTTGGACTGACCCTGAAACCTTGGATTGGTACCCTAATGAATTACCGGAAGAGCGTTCG
>CAUZFJ010000016.1:0-12193 GCA_963579105.1 Candidatus Thalassarchaeaceae archaeon | reverse complement strand
TTTTTTCGTCAAGTAAATCAATGATTTTCCGGTGTGGACCGCTCAAATACCATCCTTCAAGAGCGGCTAGTTCGCCACCACTTTCTCCTGTTTTAGGTCTGCCTGGGTGAGTGCGAGTGATACTCCATAGCCATTGGTAGAAACGTAGTTGATTGGCTAATCCAGCAGAATACCCGCTCGTTCCAGCGCTTGCCTTTATGTCACATATTCTGACAGTACCATCCCATCTGTGAACTAAGTCCATCTCGCCAGCAGCCCATCCGTCGGGATGAAAGAGCCTTTGAGGGGCGGCAATTCTAGGGTCTTTGACCCAAGGTCGAGCGATTTCCCAAGCCTCCCAGATAGTGACATCACCTGATGTTTCAAACCCATCTGCCTTTGTTCGATTGGAATCTTCACCAGGCTTGACTGGTTCTTCGTCCCAACAAGGAGCTGGAACAGTAAATGGGTCACCGGCGGCTCTGTAGGAATTGAGATGAGGACCGCCGCTGGCTTTGAGACAGTTTTCAACTTCTTCAAGTTGTAATTTGATGCCACCAGTGATTAAATTCTCAATCCGCGGGTCTTTAACTTCAGCCATATCTCTGCCTGCGGCTTTCCATTGAGTTGCATTCCAGCGTGCTTGTAAGAGTCTCTGAACTTCCTCAACTAGTGAAGGAACTACCAAATCCATCCACTTTGAGAGTGATTCTAGGTCTGAGATAATCACCTCACCATCAGGACTAATTTTGCCTAAACCACTTTCTTGACGGCTGAAATTTACCCATTCTACCAATCCGGGCATTGGTGTTGCGTTTTCTGGAAAACGTTGCATGAAAAGCCCGCAAAGAGCATCTTCAACGACTAATCCAATAATCATCTCTGGATTTGTGGCATCATTGAGTCCAATCCTTCTGCGGTAATGCCATTGACGAGGACACCTTTCCCAAGTTACTAGGCCACTTGCTGAAATGCGACGTCGACTCTTGCCAAGATATCCTGCGCCGGGGGGAAGTACAACTGGCATTAAATCACTCAACTGTAGTAATAATCATCTCGGGCTTTTTGGTCCCTGTCTTTCTGACTTGACTCTTTGTTAATCCGTGGTCGCTTAGAATCATGGTCTCGTCTAAAAGTGACTCCAACACCTTTCAAGAATCGGTTCATTCCTTTTCTCAATGTGAGTGGACCAATCGCATTTCCTGAGGTTCCACCTTCGCCCTCAAAGACAAGTAAAGAGTCACTTACAATGTCAATGAAATAGATGTCGTGGTCAATAACCATCGCTGACTTCTCATTTGCTTCCATGGTTCTTCTAATCGCTTTCGCGGCTTCCATCCTAGCATTTGCATCCAAGTGAGCACTTGGCTCATCGAGCAAATAAATGTCAGCATCTCGGCCAAGACAGATGACAATTGAGACGGCTTGTAATTCGCCGCCAGAAAGCCGAGTTGCATCCATCTCTAACAATTTATCAACCTCTAAAGGCCTTACAACTCGGGTCTGAAATTGGCCTACATGCCAAGAATTTCCGATTTCAGCATCTAGCCATTCTCGCACAGTTCCGGGGAATTCAGCCGTTATGTGCTGCGGTTTATAGGAAACTTTTGCTTCCATAGTGCACCATCCAGCATCCATTTCTAATTCGCCCGCAAATATCCTTGCGAGTGTGGTTTTTCCGGTTGCATTGGGACCAACAACTCCAACCACTTCTGTTTCATGGAGCGTACCTTTGCCAGTTGTGAGTTTGAATTCCCCTAGTGTTTTCTCAAGTCCTCCCCACTCTAGAATAGGTTGTCCAACCGCCTGCTCGCGGACGGAGCCTCTGACAAAAGAAATCGGTTTGTCACGAATTCTGATATTCTCTTCAACCAAAAATCCGTCAAGATAGGAATTAATCGCTTTGCGAGTTGAGCGGGCTGGCGTAAAAATCCCATACGCCGCCCGAGTTCCATAAACGATGTGAACAAGGTCGCACAATACGTCAAGAATCGCCAAGTCGTGCTCAATTACGATGACTCGCTTACCTTCTGACAACTTCTGTAAAATTTTGACAATTCTCATTCGCTCAAATATGTCAAGATAAGATGACGGCTCGTCAAAGAAATACACATCAGCATCTTTCAACAAAGTTGCTGCAATAGCAACTCGCTGTAATTCGCCGCCAGAAAGTTGCGGCAAATTCCTCTCCATCAAATGGTCAATCCCTAAGTCAGTAGTGACTTCAATCAAAGCATCTCGCTCATCAACAGTGGCCAGTAATTCACCTACTTGGCCTTTGAAAGCCTTTGGAATATGGTCTACATATTGTGGTTTTAGCGCCACCCGAACCCCTGTCCCAGCCACGAGTCCTAGGTAATCCGATAGTTCACCCTTTGGCAGACTTGTGAGAATCTCGTCCCACTCGGCAGCCTCAATATGCCAGTCACCCATGTTGGGGGTTAGCGCGCCTGAGAGAATGTTGATCGCAGTAGATTTCCCCATCCCGTTTTGCCCAAGTATCCCTACCACTTTTTCCTCACGTGGTGCAGGGAGCCGGAAAAGACGGAAACCGTTTCTTCCATAACGATGAATCATATCAGACTTCAATTCTTCAGGCAGATTGTGGATGACTAACGCGTCAAATGGGCATTTGTTGACACAGATTCCACAGCCGATACAGAGTTGTTCAGATATTATTGGCTTTTTTGTTTTCTCGTCGAAAACAATACATTCCTGCCCATTGCGAACAGGTGGGCAAAAGGCGTGACATTGGTCATCGCATTTCTTTGGTTGACATCTGTCATCAAGAAGAACTGCGACTCTCATTTGCTCACCTCTAATTCTTTTCGGCTTGGATTCATTGTTTCATGCTTACTGTTCCCATCCTTTAGGATGGGGGTTTTTTGATTACAAACGGAAAAACCGCTGCTTGGCATAAATGGCTGCTGCTAGCGTCACTTTCTCTACTTTTGAAAGTTTAATTTGGCCGTGGAAGATGTTGCCATCCCTCCTCTTAATTTTCTTCAAAATTGAACCATAAAATGCCATCATTGCTGCGGGGGAATATCTCGCTTTACGATTTAGTAGTGGAAGTAATTTGAGTGCTTTCTCATGATACGACTCTATTTTGCCAATGAACTCGGATGAAAAGGCCTGCCATCGCTTGTCATTGGCCAAGTCACCAGATAATTCACTAGGCTTGATTCCATGTCGTTCTAAATCATCTAGAGGCAAGTATACTCGATTGCGACCTGCATCCTCTGAAACATCTCGCAAGATGTTTGTCATCTGCATGAAAATACCCCAAGACTCAGCATATTCTGCTGCCCTTGGGTCATCATAATCATAAATTTCAATGCAGACCAGTCCAACAGTTGAAGCAACTCGGTAGCAGTATTTGTACAAGTCATCAAAGTTGCGGTAACGGTTTGTGTAAAGGTCATCTTCCATCCCAGAGATTAGGTCATCTAGGTGCTCTCTTGGTACATCAAACCTTGAAACCGTGTCTTTTAGCGCCATGAAAATTGGGTCCGTAGATGCGTGGCAATTGTAAGCAGTAGACAACTTCTTTCGGAAAAAGAATAGTTGGGCGAGTTTGTCTCGATAAGTCGGTGCATCCAACACACTCTTGTCTCCAGTTAATTGCTCAAGGCTTTCACGATACTCTTTTGCTTCAGGGTCTAGAGCTCCCTCACCACCAGGGAATACATCGACGTAATCACCGTCAGCGATGTCATCCGCTCTGCGGCAGAATGCGTAATACGCACACATCGCTTTGCGTTGTTCATCAGGGAGATACTTGAACGAGTGGTAGAAATTTCCCGCTTCTTTACGAGTTAGCAGTTCGCAATATGCATATGCCGCTTCCATCATTTCTGCAGGCACATTTTCTTCTTCCCAAATCGGTGCTTCAATGTGGGCAAATGGATTTACTAACTCTGTTTCAAAATTCAGACCAGCCATGAAAGCGGGAATATCTTTCAACAAATCTATTGCAGTTATACTGACTGCTTTTACAGCTTCTCGAGAGATTTCAACCGCTGAACGAATGTGTTCTAATCGCTCTTGTTGATTAGAGTTTAGAGCGCTTTCGGATGCACCATCAAATATGTGCGAATCTGAGATGTTTGCTGTTCCTGACATGCGCTACGTTGAGAGTGTGTTTATCATCTCTTAATGAACCCAACGGCCCTTAGGGCCGGACACCATGATTGAGCACATCAAAATGAATCTCCGTTTGAAAAGAGATTAATAGCGGGGCAAGAACAGGTCACCTACAGGTCAACAGGAGGTCGAGTCATGGCTAAATTAATCAGTCCAGAAATTGACTCTCTTCTTGAGCAGACCTCCCGCTCTTTCTATCTAACTTTGAAGGTATTGCCAGCAAAGATTCGCGGCCAAATTGCCTTGCTATATTTGCTGGCTCGGCTGGCAGACACTATTGCAGATTCTGCGACTGGAAATACTAACCAATTAATTGACAATATTAAGCAATATAATCAATATGCACAAGGTAATCTCAATGACGCACCAAACTTGAGTGAATTGGCAAAAGTTCAGTCCAATCCCTATGAGGCTAAATTACTGGAAAACGTTAGGGAAGTTGTTGACTCTTTAAGCCGATTTTCTGACAGCGACCAGAAAAGAATCAGGCATTGTTTAGATACAATTGTTAGTGGCCAAACGCTTGATTTACAACGCTTTGGCAATGTTGAAAAAGGCACAATAACACCTCTATCGAATGCGGATGAACTTGATGATTATACCTACCGTGTGGCAGGTTGTGTAGGTGAATTTTGGACACATATGTCCTTGGCCCATTGTATCAAGGTCGATAAAGAAACGGAGGCCCTCCTGTTTGAGCAAGGTGTGCGTTTTGGCAAGGCGTTACAACTGATCAATATTTTACGGGACATCCCTGCTGATTTGGCTTTGGGAAGGTGCTACATTCCAACAGATTCAATGGCAAAATCTAACCTAAATCCAGGTGATTTACTGGACTTGAATAATATGGAGGAATTCCGCCCACTTTTTGACTCTCATCTTGATTTGGCTTGGGCACATTTGGATGCAGCAGTTGACTATATCGGGTTATTGCCAAGGGGTCAATTTAGACTTCGCGCTGCCTGCATGTTACCGGTGCTAATTGGTCAGAGAACTCTGACATTACTGGGTTCTCAAAATGTCTTGGATAGGAATAATCGAGTTAAGGTATTACGACCCGAAATAAAGCGGTTGAAAAATAAAACCCTTTGGGTTATGTTTTCTCGCAAGAGGAGCATGAAACTTTTACACACCAATCGGGATGCCGAATAATGCCAATTTTTTCTATCATGGGTACATATTCAAAATTTCCTAGAACAGTACATTGGTAAATTAATGAGAACCTGCTAATATTGACTTGATGTATTGTTTTTTGTGAATCTGTTCTGTTAAATAAATCGGCTTTAATTTAGTCCATACGCGGCAACGGTTTTTACTGAGAGGGCCAACCCGAAGGGTTGTAGGGAGGTTAGGCTATGGACTGTCAATCATGTGCAGATGAGATTCCTGACGACTCTATTTTCTGCCCAGAGTGTGGTGCAAGGCAAGATTTGTCAAATGCAGGTGGGCGCTCTTTTGGTGTTGTTACTCCTCAAGCAGTTCAGGCTGCTAGCCAAGATGAAACTGCTGCCCAACCTGCACCCCAAGCGATGGATGTTGATACTCTTAATCGGCTTGCTTTCCAAATGAAAACAGGTCAAAGCGCCGAGGCCGAGGCCGTGGCAACCGAGCCGAGTGCCGAATCCCTGGTCGACATTTCTGATGCTTTTGACGGTGCTATTTCGGGTACCAACCAAGTTGTTGACCGGATGGTTGATGCTGAGAAGGAATATAAATCAGAAGCTCGCAGCGAATGGCTTACCATGAATCAACAGACTGCAACAGATGTTCTTTCCCAAGTTAATGCTGAATTACCGGCTCATCTGCGCCGTGAAGACACTGCCGAATCAGGCGCTGCTCGTTTCCTAGAAGATGCATTAGGTGATGCGCCTCCAGACCCAAAGGATGGACCTTCAGTTGGTTTACTCAGAAGAATGGCAGAGGTAGCAGTTCGACGAGTGGCACGAAAGCGAGGTGTGGCAGTTGAATCCCCTCAAATCTCCTTAGAGGATGATTTAGTAAGAGTCAATGTAACTTACATTGATGACGGCCGGGTTCTAGACACTCCTTCAGACCTTTCAAACGCATTTTCACACGCAATCCAAACCGAGGTTGCTCTCAAAGGGCTTGAACTCTCAGTGTCTGTGGTACTATTCTCTTCAACCGAAGGTGAAGTCTCCCACGTATGGGGCGATGCACCAGAAGAAGAAGAAGTTGAGATAGAGGACGAAGAAGAAAAATTCGCTTGCGAGGCTTGCGGACATTTCCCAGTAATGGATTCTGACCCCGCTTGTCCTAGTTGCGGTGCAATGTTCGAAGATGATGATGACGATGAAGTCGAAGATGGGATGGCGGATGGTCCTCCTAGCAGAGGTGGCCCACCAAGAGGCCCAAGTAGAGGCGGTTCAGGTGGTCCTCCAAGTAGAGGCGGCCCTCCAAGTCGCGGTCCAAGTGGTCCCGGTGGCCCAGGTGGCCCACCAAGTAGAGGCGGCCCTCCAAGTAGAGGTCCAAGTGGCCCCGGTGGTTCACCAAGTAGAGGCGGCCCTCCGAGTAGAGGCGGTCCTCCAAGTCGCGGTCCAAGTGGACCTGGTGGTCCCGGTGGTCCTCCAAAAGGCGGTGGTCCACCCGGCAGAGGCGGTCCTCCAAGTCGCGGCCCAAGTGGTCCTGGTGCACCCGGTGGCCCTCCAAAAGGCGGTGGTCCACCCGGTAGAGGCGGTCCTCCAAGTGGAGGCGGTCCACCAAAACGCGGCGGACCTCCAAGAGGTCCGAAAAAGCGCGGTGGCCCACCCCGCTGATTCACAAATTTGTGTTGATTTTGTGTTAACAAAATTTTGTTTGCCATTCAGCAAATTTTGATTACGTGTTCACCGCATTGTCATTGCGTGTGCACCAAATCTTGATTTTTAATTCACAGCAAATATTTGACAAAGATGGTTACTGCTAGCCCAAGCAGAATAATTGCTACAACGATATCGATGAGTCTTCCTCTTTGCTTCAGGCCTTCAAGAAGGGCCGTTCCTGAAAGTGCAATAGCGACAATAATGTACCATGTAGTGTCAATTAGCAAAGCTAGACAAGCAATGATTAATCGATCTGAAAATGGCATTCCTGCGGCAATGAATTGACTGAAAATAGCAGTCAAAAAGACGAAAATTTTCGGGTTCAGAAATGCGATGAGGAATCCCTCTACAAAGCCTTGACGTTTGCCATCACCGTGTTGTTCATTTCCATCACTTTTGTTTGATTTTCTTCCATCGCTGCCACTTTCGCGTAGCATTGATATCCCCACCCAAACCAAGAAGGCCGCACCTGCTAATTCTAGAAAGGTGGAAACAGTCCCTCCACCTGATTTCAAAAGTGCAATTCCACTTATTGCTAAGAATGCGTAAATGCCTAACCCAAGACCATGGCCGATAGAACATGCAATTCCTCGTGCTCGTCCACCAGCGATGGTGTTGCGAAGCACGACTGCAAGACTTGGACCGGGTGAAATCGCTCCGCCAGCCAAGACAAAAGCGACTGGAATTAGGCTAGTTACATCAACTGTCATTGCCATCCCTCCTCAGTGCTTTGCTATGCTGACATCGGGTGCTTGTCTTGAAACGAGCGGCTAACAGATTATTCTTCGATGTAGATTAACGAAGTCCAGCATCTTGCAGTGACTTTAGTAGGACTGCACCGATTTCAGATGGGTCATTTGCGCATCTGATTCCAGCCGCCTCCATCGCCTCCACCTTCTCAGAAGCGGTTCCTTTTCCGCCCGAAATAATCGCTCCAGCATGGCCCATTCTTTTGCCAGGAGGCGCAGTCATTCCAGCAACAAATCCAACCACCGGCTTGCTCATATTTTCAGCAACCCAAGCCGCCGCCTCTTCTTCAGCAGTGCCACCGATTTCACCAATCATGACAACGGCGACAGTCTGTTCATCAGCCTCAAATGCTGACAAACAGTCAATGAATCCAGTGCCGTTAACAGGGTCCCCACCTATCCCAACACAGGTGGATTGTCCTTCGTCGATACTCATGGTTTGAGCCACGGCTTCGTAGGTGAGGGTGCCTGATTTGGAGACGACCCCTATTCTTCCCTTGGCATGGATAGAGCCCGGCATTATTCCAATTTTCGCCCCGCCGGTTTCGCTTGGTGTGATGATTCCAGGGCAGTTTGGCCCGATGAGTCGAACCCCCTCAATTCCTCTCACGTGAGCAGTTGCCTTGACCATATCAAGAGTTGGAACCCCCTCAGTGATGCAGACAATGACGCCAGTGCCTTTGACTGATTTGAAGGCGTCAGCCGCTTCGATGATAGCGGCGCCAGCGAATCTTGGTGGAACATAAATGACGCTGGCATCAGCATCTGTTTCCAAAATCGCTTCTACCATTGTGTTCCAGACTGGAACTTGAATAACTCCAAGGTCAGCAGTTTGACCACCTTTTCCGGGTGTAACTCCTCCAACAACATTGGCCCCAAATTCTGCCGATTTTGTGGCGTGGAATGTGCCTTGCTTTCCTGTAATCCCTTGAACCAAGATTTTCGCATCTGCTTCAATCCAGATTGCCATTACTGACCACCACCAATGAGTGAAACAATTTTTTCAGCGCCTTCGGCCAGCGTTTCAGCAGTGTGAATGTTGAGGTCGCTGGCTGCTAAAATCGCTCTTCCTTTTTCGAAGTTTGTTCCCACTAGTCTCACGACTAGTGGGTCTTCTAAGCCAAGTGATTCGGTTGCGGCAATGACTCCTCTTGCGATGATGTCACAGCGCATGATTCCACCAAAAATGTTGACTAGAATCCCCTTCACATTTGGGTCTTCCATAATGATACTGAAAGCGGTTTCAACTTGTTGCTCGTCAGCGCCGCCTCCAACATCTAAGAAATTTGCCGGCTCACCACCATACAATTTGATGACATCCATTGTTGCCATTGCTAGGCCGGCTCCGTTGACTAAACATCCGATGTTTCCATCAAGTTTGACATAAGACAATCCCGCTTCCTTGGCGCGAATCTCAGTGCCTTCTTCTTCTGAAAGGTCACGTAATTCAACGATTTCTGGATGCCGGAATAGAGCGTTTTCATCAAAACTAACCTTGGCATCAAGCAATACCATCTCGTCATCTTCATTGCGTACGAGTGGGTTGATTTCGACCATGGCACAATCTTTCTCAACAAATAATGAGAATAATCCTTGAATCATTGTGACAAAGGAATCACTGGCTGAACCATCTAACCCAAGTGAGGTTGCCAAGCCCATCGCTTGCGAGTCTGTAACCCCCACAGTCAGGTCTACGTGAATCTTGTGAATCGCCTCAGGATTTGATTCTGCAACTTCTTCAATATCCATTCCGCCTTCTGTTGAAGCCATAATCAGAGGCATTTTTTCCTCTCTATCAATTAAAATTGCAAGGTAATACTCGTGGGCAATTGCACAGCCAGATTCAATGTACAAATTGTTGACAATTTTCCCGGCTTCACCGGTTTGTTTTGTGACTAATTTGTTGCCAAGCAAGTTTGTTGCATAAGTTTCAACATCATCTCGATTGAAAGCAATCTTGACTCCACCCTGCATCACTTCAGCACCGGTTTCTGGATCATAAAGGACTCCTTTACCTCGCCCACCAGCATGAATTTGGCTCTTTACAGCAACGATTTTGCTAGCCAAATCATCATACGCATAGAGTGCTTGTTCTACAGTCGTACAATGAACTCCGGCAACTACCGGGAGCCCAGCATCTCGGAACATGCTCTTTGCTTGGTATTCGTGGATGTTCACCTAATCTCCCCTACAAGGCGGTCGACCTAAAGCCCGTCTTTGAATACTTGCTCGCGCGTGAAAGAAGTGACCAGACCTAAACCCGAGAGGAATCCCTTGAAGTGAGGGTGTTTAACCGGCGATAACAGGGAGCATCATGCAAGTCATCGTTTTGGCCGGAGGATTTGGCACTAGACTTCGCCCATGGACAAAGCATGTTGCTAAGCCATTGTTACCAATGCTTGACAAAACTCTGCTAGAGAGAGTAGTTGAAGCATTGCCTGAAAATTTAGTTGATGAAGTAATTTTGGCAGCAGGATACAAAATTGATGAGATGAGAAAACATTTTTCCACTGTTGATTTGCCATACAAAGTCACCATCGTTGAAGAGACTGAACCACTTGGAACAGGAGGTGCGATTGCTAATTGTAGGAGCCATCTTCGTGATGAGACATTTTGCGTGATGAATGGTGACCTGCTCTCTAGCGTGCCGGTTGAAGAAATGCTCAATTTCCACAATTCTCAGGGTGGTTTAGCCACTATTTCTCTGTGGGAGGTTGAGGACCCCACTAGGTTTGGAGTCTGTGACATTCGTGAGGATGGTAAGATCTACCAGTTTCAAGAAAAGCCTGCATTAGAAGATGCGGTCAGCAACATGATTAACGCTGGTTGCTACATTCTTGAACCAGCGATTTTTGAGCGAATGCCTGATGGTCCACATAGTATGGAGAGAGATGTTTACACTGAAATTGCATCCGAAGGCGTGTTGAACGGATTTGGCTTTGAAGGCCACTTCGTTGACGCTGGTACTCCACCTTCTTGGTTAGAAGGTGTGCAAGTTTGTCTCAATGGTCAGCGCTGGTCTAGTGGTGGGCGCGGTGGTTTTGCCGACACCTCTTGGATAGGTGATGGTGTGTTTGATGGGTCTGGCCCATTGAGTAGTGCAATAGGACATGGTTCAACGATTTCACCAGGTGCTGATGTGGTGAGGTCAGCGTTGATGAGCGATGTTTTCATCGGTGAGAACGCCTCAATTGTTGAATGTTTAATTGGCGAAGGGGCAAAAATTGGTGCCGGTGTCAAATTAGAAGGCGTAGTAGTTGACTACAGGGCTGAAATTCTTGAGGGTTATTCCCAAGTTGGTGGCACTTACCCTGAATCATGAGTTTGCAGAGCTTGGCAAACCGATTCAGAGTTTTGAGACTAGGTCGGTTAGAATGCTTGCTGGGTCATTCGCTTTTGTGACTCCGCTGGCAAGCAAGACACCTTCAGTTCCGAGTTGTAAAGCCATAGCCACATCTTCTCCGTTCTTGACGCCTGCTCCACAAAGAACGCGCACATCTGGGTTAACAGACTTGACGAGTTCAGAGGTTCCTGAAACAATTTCAGGGTCGGCAGATGTGACTGAAATGTCGCCCCCAATCAGTTCGGGCGGCTCAACAGCAATCATAGTTGGACCAAGAGCCGCGAGTGCTTTTGCTTCATCCAAATCTGCCGCACAAGCGCATACTGGAAATCCGTCAGGAAGTTGTGCGAGCAGATTTTTCACATGGTCAATGCTGACTTTGTGTTCTGCATGATTGATGATGCTGCCTGTTGCTCCTCTTTCAATTGCTGTTTCAGGATGAAGCCAGCCGGTATTAGATCCAAATCCGACTGGGTCGAGATGTTGAGTCCAAACTTGCAGGTTAGGTGCCGCGGCCTTTACTGAAGCCAAGTCAAATGCTGAAACAACAGCAACGAAATCCGCTGAATCACAGGCCGCATCTGCTTCTGCCATGAATTTTGCCAGCATTTCTGCATTAGCGCCATGTGCGCTGCTATAGGTCTTGAAGTTGACAACTATTAGCGGCTTCATCAAGCCTCGCCATGCGCTCCATTATGTTGAACCTATTGGCGGGGTGTAGACCCTTGTGCGTCTGGACATAGAGTTTCTATCTTCTGAGATTTTGCTTGTTTATATTAGGAAAACAAACATCATTCGTCTTCTTCAATTGAGCCGGTTGCATTATACAATTTCATTAATCGTTCACCCTCGGTTTGTTCCGACATACCTTGTGCATGCAACCAATTTTCATCCATAACGATAGTCCCTGCTACGACCCAATTGACTACCCCCGAAACAACCAACATACCACCGAAAGTCAACAACAGATAAAGGAACAGCCCGCCAATCACCCCTCCTTTGTAAGTTGAAAAATCAGGATTATCAATGTAAAACAAGATTATCATTAGAACGGCTGAAACTACTAGAGCTCTTCTATTCCACCACCGAAATATCGCGCCGTCGTCGCTCATGGATTTCGGTATGGAACAGTTCTATTTCAGTTTATGTGAAAATTA
>CAUZFJ010000015.1:0-12352 GCA_963579105.1 Candidatus Thalassarchaeaceae archaeon | reverse complement strand
CATGGGGTTCAGAAATCTCAGTACCAAATCCAGAGCCACCTCAAATGCAGAACCTCACTCTCTCTTTCAGTCCTGCAAATCCACTACCCAATGACATTGTGCAAGTTACTGCAACCGATGAAGGGGGTCAACCCGTTGAGGATTTATCTTTCACTGTTGTAAAAGATAACCAAACCCTAGTGGCTTTGATATCAAATGATTATGGGCAAGTAGAATTTGTAATTCCTGAAGGTATTATTATTGTAAGGGCTTCAGGAAGCAATTACTACCCTGCTGAACTGACCATTAATGTCACTGATAATGGAACCACTATTCCTTCTGACAATGATGGAGATGGTGTTGATGACAGCGTGGATGAATGCTCAAACACACCGGCTGGCACTACAGTTGATGATTTGGGTTGCCCTATTGTAATTATACCACCTTCAGATACAGATGGAGATGGTGTTGATGACAGCGTGGATCAATGCCCAAACACACCGCCTGGCACTACAGTTAATTCAGTTGGGTGTGAATTAACCACTCCGATTCTCGATGCAGATGGAGATGGCGTTAGTGACGCTATGGACACATGCCCAAACACACCGGCTGGCACTACAGTTGATTTCATCGGTTGTGCAATCAGTGATGGAACTGATAATACTAATAATACTGATAATACAGATAATACTGGCAGTACCGGTTCGAGTGACCCGATCATAAGCACCACTGTAATTATGGCAATTATCACAGGTCTGATATTAGCATCAATAGGTGTTGCCACAATGATTCTCTTCAGAAGGAGACAAAGTGATGAATTGGGCTATGAAGAACCAAGAACGGTATCTGATGATGTGATGTTTGATTCTCCGGAACAACCTCCTCCTAGTATCAAAGGAGAAATGAGGGATGGGTATGAGGTCATAGAATATCCACAAGGCACAGATGCATGGTGGTGGCGAGACCCTGAGACTGGCCACTGGATGGAATGGACTTAAATCCAAATATCATTTATTACCTAACTGAGGTAGCAAAATGGTGGCAGTCAATCTACGCCATATTTTAGTAGCGATTATGTTTGCTTGCTCTGGAATGTTGTTTTTCTTCCCTGTAGAACCAACAATGAATACTGATGTACTATTTGATGACCCTGTAAAGGAGCGAATAGAAAATGAACGAGTGGAGGTTGATCATTCATCAGAACTTATACTATTATTCCGGCATGATGATGGAAAGGAATTAACCAACAATTTGAGCCGTGTCCAAAGTTTGATTCAACTCGAAATAGAAGTAATGGATGGTTCCAACTCAAACACTTCTTTTGATTCTGAAGATGTTAGATTAAATAGAATTGAAACGCCATTAATGAGATGGTCAGATGCTTTTGCTTCACGAAACCGCTCACTGGAAAATGCATCGAGGTGGGTTGACGTACTACAACCAACCATTGAGGATGGGTGGTGTGGAGAAAATGCCACTGATGAAGAGAAAACGGCTTTTGAAGCAAGTATGTTGATGTTGCCTCAAGACTCAAATTATGGGGTGGCATGCCCTTCATTCTCTGGCGCATCTGTAAATCAACCCCCTGCTGCAAATGAATTGCTGTGGTTAATTTGGTTAGAAAGCGATAACAAAGAGACTGATTGGGGGGAGTTGTCAATTTGGGCGGATAAGATAAGTGAGGAAACCGAATTTGAAGTGACACCGGTTGGAATGAACATGTTATTCCAAAAATCAAAGGAAATGGCTGAAAATGATTTTCAAGTAATCCTCCCAATGACACTAATATTGCTATCGTTAATTCTTTTCTTTTGGATGAGAGATTTTCTTCTTACTGCCGTTACTCTTGGAGGAGTGGCATTAGTCATATGCTCTGAAATTGGATTTCTGTCATTAATTGGATTTGATTTTTCAATCCTTGATGGGATTGCTATTCCTATTATTATGGGAGTAGCGGTTGATGGGGCATTTTGGTATTGTAAATCATCACGAAATAAAGAAGAGGTGCGCAGTATGCTATTTATTGCCATGGTTACAACCATTGCGGCAGTATCATTAGCAATTTTCTCTCCTATTCGTGCAAATAGATCCATTGCCTTAGTAATGGCGATTGGCATATTCCTTGATTGGTTGGTAACTCGTTTTTTACTTGAAGAATTTTATCTCAGTAGACGCTCTTCCAATAATCCAATCTCTACGAAATCTCTAAAACTCCACCCTTCACTTTCTTGGTGTTGGCCTGTCTCTCTCTTGATGTTAGCATCTATTGCGGTAATTGCCCCTGGTGGGGTTGAAGTATTTGATATTCAACAACTCCTTCCCGAAGATGATCCTGGATACAAAGAAATGGAAGAATTACAATCAAAGTATATGCTAGCAACAAGTACTACTGCTTGGATTGTTGTTGATGTAGAAGGCGATTCAACTGAGGATTTGCAACAGGTTAGAGACCTTCAACAACAATTAGGTCGGCACCCGAGTGTAATCTCGTTTGACACGGGTCTAATCAAGACTCCAATGATCATGGGAATACCTGATGGTGGAGGAGCAGAAACAACCATTGATCAAGTATCTGAGATGAGCCCTGGAACGATTATGCTTGACGATGCAAGACTACAAAGAAATGGTGTTACAACCGGAATTTCAATTGCAGTATTAATTGATGTACAGAATACAGATGCTGGCTTAATCTTCGCCGATGATGTTGCAGAACTGCTGAATCAAATGGGAATTCAAGGAGATATTGGTGGCGATTTGCCAACAGGTGGGGGGCTCGCACGTACCTTTGAAGAAAATAGGGTGAGCCAGATATTATTTGCTGGATTAGCAATTTTCGTAGCATCCGTCTTTGTAACAAGAACACCCTCAAGAGCTGCACGTATAGCAATTGGAACGATTGCAATAGGTCTCGCAGTCGATGGGTTGGCTAACTTGTTTGGCGGGAGAAGTATCAACACGGCCCCTACTGTCCTTTTAGGAATGGGATTTGCCGCTGATTATCTATCACATGCTAGTGCTGAACATCTACCGACAAAAAATGATACTGCGGCCAGATGGGGTGCTGGAATTACTTCAATTTCAATCTTCTTTTTGCTTGGATTTGCTACTTGGCCTCTTGCAAAAAATTCAGGGAAATTATTGAGTATCAGTGTATTGATATCCATTATTTTAGCAACCTTCCTTTCCATGACTCATGTTTTGAAAATCGAACATGGTGAAGAAGAATGATTAACACTGTGAATCATATATTATTTTCAATTTGTTCACCAAACTCCAAAAGTAGTCGCGAATCAAGACCTAATAGGGACTATGAGATTAGGAGACTTATCATTGGCCGCGAAATCACTCGCTGAATAAAAGTGAGAACACGGGTTAATATCCTCAAGCAGGGACCCAACCCTCATGCACGAAAGCATCAATGTCCTTGGCACCGAACTTGCACCTTGCTCAATGGACCCCCTCACAGGTTGGCATCGTGATGGTTGTTGTAACACCGACAAGACTGACCGAGGACTACATGTTGTTTGCTGTATTTTAACCGAAGAATTCCTTGAATTCGCCCGCTCAAAGGGTAATGATTTGATCACCCCAGCCCCACAATCCAACTTTCCTGGGCTTGTTCCCGGAGACCGTTGGTGTGTGTGTGCCCAAACATGGATGGATGCAGCCGAAGAAGGTGTGGCGTGCCCAGTGAGCCTCGAAAGCACCCATGAAGAGGCATTAGCAATAATTCCTCTCGACCTATTGGAAGCACATGGTGAATGACAAAAAAAGGCTGAAAACGCTCAGAATTGCCAAAACGGATTACTAGGTAGAATCAATAGAATTTGAATAATAGAAATCCTCCCAATAATGTTTTTTTCAAAAAAGTGCGGGAAATCAATTTTTGAGGCCTAAAATAACTAGCAATGACAGAATCTATCCACCCAAACTCTCTTTGATGAGATGGCATATTCACAACCATGAGGATGAGAGCCGTACTGCTGTCATTTCTGATGCTGGCCACGATTCCTAATCTAATGATTAATCCAGCAACTGCTGGACAAGTTACTAATTTTGGGATGGCTGGTCAACCGTCTTCAGTGAACCTCACATTCTCCTCGGCTGGTTACAATATCAGCAGCAATTTCACTTTGGGCGCCAATGAAGTTGTTAGTTGGGCTGAATTAGATGTGAAGGGTTTGCCAGATAATCTTGGCAACAGCCCAAACACAATTTCCATTGATGTTGGAGATGACCAAGATTTGGAATGGGCCTTTGGGGGCCCAGGCAATGGATCATTTGGTCATTTGAATGAACTTTCAAATGGTTGGACTGGAGCTGGAGTTAACACCTCAACAGGATATAACACAAGTTATTCTCTACGCTTACCACTCAACGCTACGGTAAATTCCGCCACTGTCAATTTCTCAACCCTTAGTGAACTCACACTGTCAGGAAACAATATGCGCGACGCCTACATGCACAAACCAAATCCGACCTGGGGCAATGCAACCTACAAGGATTGCAATTATGGAAATTCAACGATAACTGTAGTTGGAAAAACTGAGTGGTCAAACTGGCATATTTATCGCAGTTTATACTGGTTTGACCTAACCCAACTTCCTTCTGTCACGGTACTAGACGCAAATCTCTCGTACTGGGTTGATGATGTTTCTAATAATGCAAATACAGGACAAGCAGTTACCGCACAACACACCTACACTGTTCGGCCACTTCTAAAGGACTGGCTTGAAGGATTGGATCACAATGTTCAGGTCACCCAAGGACCGGGGGTCACGTGGAACAAGGCAATTGACAATTTGACTGGAACTGATTACTCGTGGAGTTCGGCTGGTGCCTCAAGCAACCTTGACCGCGGAGCGACTGTTGCAAGTATTACTGAAAGTCCAGCCAACCTTGAGCAAACATGGATGGAATTCAATTCTCAAAGCCTAACCAACCTCGTTCAGAGTTGGGTAAATGGCAGCGTTACTAATCAAGGCATTCTTTTTCTGGGAGATGAAAATACCAACAAACCAGACGCTTCAATGCTCAAAATTATGTCCCGCGATAATTCAACACATGGTCCAAAATTAGTAATCCTGTTTGAAGGAACTAATGATGTCACGGCTGGATTTGATGTTGGCAACGACAATAGTTGGGAGTGGAGTCATGCAGGAAATCTCAGCAACGCAACGACAATACCTGATTTTTCCTCTACTCTAAATTCATTATTAGCAAATGCAAACCCAACTTTCACGGATGATTACGGCAACGAATTTGTCGACATCCCGCTAAATGTCAGCGGCAACGCAACATTAATTCTAAACGAAATTGACATCCGTTACGATTGGCAGCCAACCGTAAATATTTCTCCACACGGTGATTTGGTTAGTGAAATAAACCAGCATCTTTCAAATCTCACACCAGACGCGACCGGAAATGTCAGCATCACAATCAATGTCAGTTCTGGCTCCGCAGGGATTGTTGAATTATCTAATTTAATGATTAGTACAGGGGACCGCCCACCATCAATCAATACAATCACATTACCCGCTGAAACACTCGTGCCAAACGGTGTATCTCACCAATTTTCAGTGCAGGTTACCTCGTACCAAGAATTGACTAACTTGTCATGGGTAGCCCTCACACCACAACTGCAAAATGTAGCACTGCGACCCACTTTATTGTACTCCCTCTCTAACTCTAGTGCCTGGGTAAATGACCCGGGAGGTTATGTTGAAAACTTATCCGGACAGTGGCAATCTCTTAACGCAGACACCGGTCTTATTCAATGGGATTTACAAGTTGATTGGGCTTGGCCGCCTGAGAAAGATATTGTTTGGGAGGCTCAGGCAGGGACTGTTGATTCTAATCACACTGAACGCCTCACAACTAGTACCACAGACCATGAAAGAATGATGGAAATTACTAGTTTCCATGTTATTGATGATACAAATCCAACCGATGGTAGCCCTGAAATTTTTGATAATGAATGGGTTGGGGGTGGAGATTTATTGAGCATTTCAGGCGATGTCAGATTCCTAAATGAGGGGAGTTATCCATTACCACAAGATGTGCAAATTGAATTAATCAATATCACTGGTAATGGAACGGTTGATGGCACTGGCGCATTCTCAATCAGCAGTCAGGCGCCAGGCGAAAATCGCTATGGCGGATTTACCATTGAAGCGGAAATCACAGGACCACTTGATGCGACGCCAGAGGGAACAAGTATCCTCACATTCAGGTTAGATAATACAATGCCTGGAATGGTGCTTAATGCCCCAATTCTTTCAAGGATGATTCCTAGTAATGACCAATTATTCAACGTTTCAATCGCTGAATCCACTGATGCAAGCGGCATTGCTGAAGGAACTCTTCAATTACGCTGGTGGGTTGAATCTCTTCATGATGATAATCAGAATGGAATTCCGGATGTAGACGAGTATCGGGCTAGACCACTAGTACGACAAGGAACTTCCGAACATTTCCACGCCACTTACGAAGACCTTCAAAACGTGCAGGGTGAACAAGTCTCACTCTTTGTTGAAGGCAAAGATAATGCAGGAAATCTGCTAAATGGTGGAGGAGCAGGATTTGACAATGACTTGCATCAGTACATATCTTTAGTTCCCGAACCAACAACCTTGACATCTGCGACTCTTGAATTCCCGGCAGGGAATGTGATTGTGCCAGCCTACGCGGGCTGGCTTAATGTCACACTTAACGATGTAAATGGTGGTGAAGACCTTGAAAGCGTCGTCATTGATATGGGTCAAGGTACATCGTTCACCTGGCAAAAAGGTGAACCGGTTTCATCAAATAATAATGCCGCGTTAATTGACGAATTCTCATTCGAAAGCGCTGGCGATGTTGTTTATGTGAATCTCTCATTTGTATTGACTTCACACTTCAATCCAACGACACCACAAGATGATTTTTTGCTTCACATTACGGATTCTTCAGGATTGGGAATAATTCCCACCGGCATCGAATGGCAATATAATTCAGATATAATGATTGAAGATTTCATGGTTTTCCTAGCCGATACTCATTCACAAAACCCTCTTGTCGACAACGCATACGTGAAATTAGAAGAAGACTTATTGATTGTTGGGAGAGTAAGATATGCCGTTATTGACCTACCACCTATTGAACAATATTATCAAGTTAGAATTGAAGTTCCGCTTGATTTACCTCTCTTAGTCAACTCAGATATGGATGGCATCTTCATTGGTGAAATGAATGCCCATGGTAGTGGAATATACCGAGCCACCTTAGAGGTAACTGTTGGCCCAGGAATGGTCATTCAATCGGATTCGTCAATCAGATTACAAGTTGATGACCAAGCGCCATTAATTGTCGGTTCCCAACCAAGTTTTATCGCCGCAAATTCGACCCAAGTTGTTTTTCAACTTGACATTCAAGAGGAAGACTCTGGGATTTCAACTTGGCAAGAAGTACAAGACCCTGACACAATTTACCCGTGTATAGATTGGCAATTCTGGAATCAAGACCTAGTTGACCCAAATTTGAATTGGTCTGGTTTGGGCCCAGACGGGATCCGGGTGTTTTATGGAGGCTGTCCACATTATAGGTCATCTGAGGTGACTTCGGATGATGAAATTCCAGTAACTTGCCAAGTTAGGCATGGATTCGAAATTGTTGGCTCCGAAATCCACGGAATTGCCGAGATGCAAGCCACTGGTGTTGTGTCGCGCCATCTTGTCAATCTTAGTTCAGCCCCTCTGCAAGAAGGGGATTCACTCGACTGCTGGCTGACATTGAGTGACCAGGCAGGAAATCACTTGGCTGGGCTTGGTTCATCACAAAACTGGCCAATCAGTTTCCCGGTTATTGAATTGAGGCCAGACCTTCACTCTAGCGATATTTCCTTATTTCCTGAAACACCTATCTACGGCAAAGAAGCCCTAGTGAACATAACCATAGTCAACCTCGGCAATTACACCTATCAACCATTTTTTGTTTCTCTTGAAACCTTAATTCAGCACCAAGGCGAACTACAGGTCTCTGAAATTAGTGTACAAGAAATAAGATTCTTAGAAGGTGAAACAACCACAATTATTTCATTTAGTTGGACCCCAGAATGGCACGGTCAACTTGATTTAATTGTCACACTTGACACAACGAATTTGATTACCGAACGTAACGAAAGCAATACCCAAAATTGGACCGTTTCTGTAGAAAAAACCTCAGCAGAGAAAGGCTTCTTCATTTCTCAATCTATGCTTGCTTTTGGTGGACTTAGTATCATAATTTTCTTCTCGGTAGCAATGTTCCTTGCTATGAGAGCAAAACGTGAAGAGGATACTGAAGGTGAATGGGAAGATGTCACCTATGATGGCGCCCCGGACCAGCAATTGAAGGGAAAATATGAGGATGATGGGCACGAATATCTCCAATGGCCAAAGGGAAGTGAAGATTGGTGGTATCGCAATAATTCCGATTCTCAATGGGCTCCTTGGGAAAAAGACTGAATTTTCAACAAATAAATTGAGGTAGATGAATATGGCCAAGCAAGAGCCCACAAACCGATTGTCAGAATGTACCTCACCTTACCTTCTCCAACATGCATCAAATCCGGTTGCATGGCAACCTTGGGACGATACATCAATTGAATTGGCTCGTAAATTGGATCGGCCTCTGCTGGTCTCAATCGGCTATGCAGCATGCCACTGGTGTCATGTGATGGAGCATGAATCATTTGATGATGAGCAAACTGCCGCATTGATGAATGAAAAATTAGTTTGCATCAAGGTCGATAGGGAGGAGCGACCTGATGTTGATGCACTTTACATGGCTGCTTGCCAAGTGATGACTGGACAAGGCGGATGGCCTCTCAATGCCTTTCTCGACCCACATACTCTGAAACCATTCTTTGCTGGTACTTACTTCCCACCTAAGCAAGGCTACGGAAGACCGTCGTGGCCTCAGTTAGTTATCGCCATGAGTGATGCTTGGAGTGGGCAACGAGAGGATTTGGTCAATAACTCTGATATGATAATCGAGCACATCAATAAAATGGCAGCAAACTCAAGTGGTGATGAAGTTGACTTACAAGAACTAATTGAGGTTGTGACCGAGGGGTCAATACAACATTCGTTGAAATTATTTGACCCACAAAATGGCGGCTTTGGTGGCGCCCCCAAGTTCCCTCACCCGATGGAACTTGAGGCTTTACTGAGATATGGCTCGGATGAATCTAGCAAAGCCGTTGAAGTATCACTACGTTATATGGCCAGTAGAGGCCTATTTGACCACCTTGGTGGCGGTTGGCACCGATACTGTGTTGACGACGCTTGGGCAGTGCCACACTTCGAGAAAATGCTGTATGATAATGCACTGCTCTTACCCATCCACAGCCGCGCATTACGAGATGGAGTAGGAGACAAATTAGTTCATCAAAGGGCTATCCAATTAACTCTTGAATGGCTAAAACGAGAGATGCTCGACCCTAACGGTGGGGTTTGGTCAACTCTAGATGCCGACTCAGATGACGGTACTGGGCACAAAGAGGAAGGCGTATTCTATGTCTGGACTCCAGAACAGATTGAATCTGCCTTAGGGGTGCAAGATGGGGAACTCGCTTGCTCCCGCTGGACAATTACGAAATCAGGGAACTTTGAGAATAGTGGAAGCAGCGTATTAGCACTTTCAGATGTTGAGAAACTTAGTGCAGAGAAAGAGGAAAAAATACGTCTTACTTTACTAGAAAAACGCGCAGAACGCGCTCGACCAGGAACAGATGACAAGGTTTTGACAACTTGGAACGGCATGTTGCTTGTCGCACTTAGCGAACTTGAAGGCGATTTAGCCAGTGAAATCGGTGAACATGTCACCCAAGGTCTCCTTGAACGCTCGACCAATGAAGATGGGGCTGTCTTACGAACTTGGCGCGGTGAAATTGATGGAGGGCCCGGTTTTTTGGATGACTATGCATGGGCCGCACTCGGCTTGTTAAATTGGGGAATCGCAACTGATAACAAAACCTGTATCAAAAGAGCGCTATCAATAACCAAGCGATTGTTGAAAGAATTCTCTGATGCAGATGGCGGGTTCTGGCTATCAACCTCCAATCATGGTGATTTACCAATTCGCCAACGCTGTGAAACTGACTCTGCTGTCCCAGGTTCAACTTCTATTGTTGTACGTCTTATCTCAAACCTGCTTGGGATATGGCCCGCCCACGAAGAAGCTGACTCGTGGCGCACCTATGCCTTGGATTCTATCTCTAAAGTTAGCGAAGGACTCAAACAGCGCGGCCCAGCATATTGGTCTCTTCTCAATGCTTCACAAGACCTGCTTAGACCATGGGCGGTGTGGCATATTCATCACGACGGTACTGAACCAGAGGAATTGAATCAACTACGCAGGACTGCAAGTGACTGTCAACTTGTCATTTCAACACAGAGTTCTAGTGATGGCAAAGACAGAGGAGATGCACCATGGATGGCCTGGCTATGTGAAGGTATGTCCTGTAAACCCCCAATCACCGAATCTTCTGATTTATCCTGGTAATTCATTCATAATGTGATATGACCAATCATCATTTCACTTTCAGTTATGTGACCGAACTCGTCAAGAACCTCCGCCGTGTGAATCAGGTTAGATGCAGCAATTCTACGCGGTTGTGCTAGCAGCGGGCTCTAGTGAGCGCCTAGGTCAACCAAAACCAATGCTACCTGTCAAACTAGGACACCGTGAAATCCCCCTTGTGAAGTGGATTGTTGAGCGATTAGAACTAGGTGGGATCACACCAATCGTAGTCACCAATCAAGAATTACTGATTGATGTCACCTTTGCAATTCCGGGGCGAACTGTAGTGCTGAATCCAGCCCCCGAAAAAGGTAGGACTGGTACAATCCAGTGCGGCCTTGCAAGCATCGTATCGAATATCAAGAGCAAGAGGGGGATGCAAGTATTGATAGCACCAGTTGACCGACCTGGATTCTCCAATTCAACCCTTGATATTCTGCGCCACACTGAACACTGTGCTTGCCCTGCTAAGGATGGACGCGGTGCTCATCCAGTTATAATCACCGAAAAAGAAGTTGAGAAAATCTTGCAGTCCACACCTGAAACACCACTTCGTGAAATTATTGCACCAATGAAAATCAACGTGGGTGATAAATTTCTTCATCTAAATGTTGATACTCCAGATGATTTAGAACAATTACAACAAGCAGCAGATGAATTGTAATCCAATTCTTACGCACGTAGAGAACGAATTAACCGAAGGCCACGTCTAAGACCATCATCACTGAGAATCCAATCATCACACCCATGGTAGCAATATCCCCATTGCCGCCGCGATGGGCTTCCGGAATCAGTTCCTCAGCGACTACGAATATCATTGCACCCGCTGCAAATGCAAGGGCATATGGTAGGATTGGAGCCGCTGCAATAACCAATGCCGCACCCAAAACTGCAGCAATCGGCTCAACCGTAGCAGATAATTGTCCCCAAACGAAACTCTGCTTTCGCGACAAGCCTTCGCGCCTCAGTGGCAAGGATACAGCAGCACCCTCAGGGAAATTTTGGATACCAATACCAATCGCTAAAGCGATGGCTGCACCAACTGTAGCACCTGGTAATCCTGAAGCTGCTGCACCAAAAGCAACGCCGACTGCTAATCCTTCAGGCACATTATGAAGAGTTATTGCTGAGACAAGTAACATACTGCGATGCCACGAGGTTTTGACACCCTCTGTCTCTTCTGGTGGAGCGCCGGGATGCAAATGAGGTAGAAACATGTCGATAATTCTCATACTTATACCACCCAGCATGAATCCGACTAAAGCAGGAAACCAAACTGGTAAGGCCTTACCCTCAGACAATTCAAGTGCCGGGGCGAGTAAAGACCAGAAACTTGCGGCAATCATTACTCCGCCTGCAAATCCTAGCATTGCATCGAGAACCTTTCTGTTAACCTCCTTGAAAAAATAGACTAAACCGGCTCCTAAGGCAGTCATAAACCAAGTGAACATACCTGCAATTAAGGCCTGTTGAATAGGAGAAAATCCCTCCATGAACGTGATTAAACTCATACAACCAAATATTCTGACAGGACATTGGTTCAAGAACATTATCAATACTTTTCACCTCTCCCAAATTCAAAGGGGAGGAACGTCTTCGCAAGTCTCGTGACCCACACAGTACTGGACTGGACTACCGCCCAACTGGCCAATGGCAGGCGCGTTGCAGTGGCTACTGTGCTCTCTTCTGGCGGTTCTGTCCCAAGGAAACCTGGCGCACGACTTGCGCTCTCAGACCTTGGTGAACTGTGTGGTACTGTAGGTGGCGGCGGCCTAGAACTAACAACCAGCGAAAAACTCTCCACTCTGCTTGAGGAGAAGAATGGTGAACA
>CAUZFJ010000014.1:0-12928 GCA_963579105.1 Candidatus Thalassarchaeaceae archaeon | reverse complement strand
CAATGTACCACCTACATCCGATCCGTTCATCGGCCAACTCCCAGTCGGGGAAGACAGGTTGTTTGAACTTACAGGATTTTACTCTGATACTCCATCTGATGTAGATAGTTTGCAAGTTTGTTGGGATATTGACCTTGAAAATGATGCAGACGACAACCTTGTCAACAATGATGATTGCGATTACATCGGTGATTCTATCAGCCATTCATGGCCAGAAGCAGGTTTCTATACAATCCGATTCCATGTCACCGATGATGATGGTGATGTGTCTGAATCATTAGTTGATGTGCCCGTGAAAAATAAACCTCCGAAAGCAGCATTAGAGGCTGAGAAAACTACTGTTGTGCTTGGCGAGGAAGTAGTCATCTGGACCACAGATACAAATGACACTGTATCCGATTTAAGCCTCCTGATGTTTAGTTGGGATTTGGATACTGATACTGACTCAAATGGGGATGGGGACCCAGCCAATGACATGGACACCTTCACTTCGAGAACCAGCCCATTACGCCACATTTTTGATACTCCAGGAGAGAAGCACATACGCCTGACAGTTACTGATGAGGACCAAAGTTCAACAAAGGACATCACAATATATGTGACTGAAGAAAAGTTAGGATTCCTTGGTATCATGGGTGAAACTGGTGGATTTAGTAATCTTTTGATTGTGTTAATCATCGTAGTTGGTGCAATAGTTGCTGTTGGCGTTACCATGGCAAAGAAAGGTGGCGAAGATGAAATTGGATTGTTTGGAGGCGATTCTTCGCTAGAAGGTAGTGCACAAACAGATTTCGCTGAATTAGAAGAAGAATGAAAACCATTCCTCACCACTATTATTTTGCATCACCCTCAAAGGGTGTGAGGTGGGAGCGACTAAGGAAGCAGAAGGGTTTGGTGATTGGATTGTCAAATATTTACTCATTTTTTGGCCTACCTGACCCTAACGAGGGAGAGGCTGTTGTCAATGAATCGGAACATTCTGAAATCGAAGAAGGAGCGAGTATAGGGACTTCTGAAGTCGAGATTATCACTGGTGCTAGGTTCCACGATTTAGGTGAAAAAAAGTGGCAATTATGGGCTCATAGCAAATTACGAAGGCCTAACCGAGCGATTCGATATATTCAGCCAGATGATTTGCATCGTCTTCCTGTACACGGTATTTCCCAACGATTGGTTTCAGGTGACATGGTTGTGGTAGATTTACGAGATCTAAAACACATGACTTCGCAACAAGATGCTTGCAGGAGAGAATTGGGCGGCATGTCAGAGCGGCTTGGGGCTGCTGTTTTCGCCCTTGATAGCGCTGAAACTTTGTTGCTAGTGCCAGGTGCTGGCTCAATTGTTGATACTACTTCACATCAACTTGGTATTGTTGATTAATCACGAATTTTGAGTGAACCAGTGGTTGAGTTCACCAGATTCAACTTCTTTCAGAGCATAATCTGTGTAGTCTCTGTAAGCCAACCACTTTGCTAATTCTTCAGAGTCGTCACCGGATTGAGTCTTTTTTGCAATGGCTTCATCAGCATATTCAATACAACGACGAAGGAAATCAGCAACAGCATCTTTTTTCTGTTGGTCACTCAGTTCTTTATCAACCATCAATTGTCATCCCCTTCAATTATCATTCTGCTCGCTTCGTAAGCCATCAATTGTCATCTCCTTCAATTATCATTCTGCTCGCTTCGTAGTCATCTCTACTCATCATGAAGCGAGCAGGGTTTCCTGCCCAAACTTGGCCCGCTGGCACATCTTTTGTAGCAACTGAGCCAGCGGCAATCACCGCCTTTTCTCCGATAGTGATTCCAGGTAACAAGGTTGCACCTCCACCAATAACCGCACCATTGCTGACAATTACTGGTATCCACTTTCTGCGGTCCTGACTTGGTGGATGTCGGTCGTTGAGAAGTGTTGCATTTGGCCCGATAAAAACGTCATCTCCTAATTCACAGATGGATGCAACATATGCGCCACCCTGAACTCTGACGCGGTCCCCCAAAATCGCATCACTTCCGACATGGGCAAGAGCGCCAATTGAACAATCAGCCCCAATAACAGCCCCATTCCCAACATGACAAGGCCCCCACGCTACTGAACCGTTTGGGAGGTCATGACGTTTGCCACTCAACTCCTCATTGTCCCCAGCCACACCATCACCTGAGTCACTGCTTGGGGTTACTTGATTCAAGCATTGCGTTTGAACAATGTAGGTCAATTCACCTTTTTGAGAGGAGTAATCAGTGGGCAAAAACTTAGCCATTTAGGTCATTCATGACTCTCTCAACGTGGCCTTTGGACTGTACTTTGTAGCCAACCCAAGCTAAAGTTCCATCTTGATTGATAGCGAATGTAGAGCGAATACTACCTAGAAATGTCCGTCCGTACATTTTTTTCTCAGTCCAGGTGCCGTATAGTTGATTCAAAGCGGTTTCATCATCAACAATTAATTCGAAAGGAAGCCCATGTTTGTCAATGAATTTAGTATGGCTTTTTGCTGAATCTTTTGACACGCCGATGACTCTCCAACCAGATTCCTTCAAGGAATCAAAATTGTCCCGGAAATCACACGCTTGAGTTGTGCAACCAGGGGTGTCATCACGAGGGTAGAAATAAAGGATGACTCCACTATCTTTCAGCATTTCAGAAAGTGTTACTTCACTTCCATCAGTCAATGTAGCGGTAAAATCTGGAGCGGCATCACCCTCATTCAACATGTTCCCCATGGCCGTTGGTTAGAGGCGCCATACTAATACTGATGCATCAAATCTAAAACAATTTTAGATCAAAGAACAAATGGGGCACGCCTCTAGATTATGTCCTCTTGCTGGGCAATATTCTCTGCCAAAGAAAATGATTTGTAAATGTCGTCGTTTCCACTCATCTTCAGGAAATAATGCTTTCAAGTCACGCTCAACTTGCACAACATTCCTACCTTCGCTCAAGCCCCAACGCGTGGCTAGTCTGTGAATATGGGTGTCAACGGGAAATGCAGGAACACCAAACGCTTGAACCATCACTACGCTTGCAGTTTTATGGCCAACCCCGGCTAATTCTTCTAGTTCCTCAAATGTGCGTGGAACCACCCCTGCGTGTAGATCAACCAGTTGTTCGGCCATTTTTTTGAGGTTTTTTGCCTTGGTTGGCGCTAGCCCAATTTCACGAATAATTTCACGTATCTCATCTACCTCAAGCAGAGTCATTTTTTCTGGTGTATCTGCTCTATCAAAGAGGGTTGGAGTAACTTGGTTGACCTTCTTATCGGTTGTTTGTGCTGACAGCATCACAGCTACAAGAAAGGTGTACGGGTCACGGTGGTCAAGAGGGATTGGTTGTTCAGGGTACAACTCATCAAGAATCGTTCCGATGGCGGACACATTTTGCTCCAATTTCACCAGAATCACTCCAGTTCAGTGGGCATATCGGTTTTCCAGCCGTAGATGCTAGTGGCAAGAATAATTGAGGATGGTAGGATGTAACATGGAAACCACATCCAATTCGCCCAATCTTGATCGGCTCCACCCAATATTAGGAAAAGAACTACGCCAATCAAGAGAGCCGGTAGAGTTACTACTCCACCAAAGACCACCGCCCTTGCCGCTCCCATAAATCTTGGGCGGTAGTCGGATTGAATGAACTTTAGGCTCAAACATCAAGATAACATTGCTTCAATTTCTTCGCCAGTTTTGCAGTTCAGTAAGTGCTGAGGCTCTAGCCATCCTTTGCGGGCTATTTGCACCCCAAACCACACATCCCTCAGACCAGATGTGTCGTGAGCATCAGGATTGATGCAGATTGGCACGCCTTGGTCTCTAGCAAATCGCAAGAATCTCCAATCTAGGTCAAGCCGATATGGGCTAGCATTGATTTCAACGGATTTCAACTCGCCCTCAGCATTCAATTCACCCATGCGGCGTAAAACCGCATGCAAGTCAACATCAAATCCATCTCTGCCTTGTAAAATCCGACCTGTAGGGTGGCCCAAAATTGTGCAAGTTGGGTCCTCAATCGCGGTAATCAATGCCTCAGTATTTGCAACTTCATCTCGACTTTTCCAAGTAGGTAACTGATGCACTGAGGCAACCACATGGCTAAGTTGTCGTCGAGTTTCGTCGTCATAATCTAGTGAACCATCTGGGAGAATATCACACTCAGCGCCATGTAACAATCGGAAGTTCTTGCCGCCATCAGCCCAAACCTCATTGAGGGCTCTCATTGCGTCGCCTTGGGCTAACATATCTTCTGCATCAGCACCAATCTGTCGCCCACCAATGTTGAGCATTTGTGAATGGTCTGCAATTCCCAAGAATTCCCAGTCCATATCCATCGCCGCGCCAGCCATTTGCTCAAGAGTCGCAACTCCATCGGACAAAGTCGTGTGGTTGTGGAAACATCCTTTCAAGTCCGTAGGCATCACTAGTTGGGGAAGTGCATTTGTCTCAGCAGCATCAATCTCACCCATGTCTTCCCGTAGTTCGGGAGGCACCCACGCAAGGCCCAAGTGTTGGTAAATTTCCTCTTCATTTGTTGCTGGTAGTGAGAATTGTGCTGCTTCTAAACCTTTCATATCGCCGGCCTTTTCCTCAGGAATTAATCCGAATTCGTTAAGCCGTAATCCCATATTGATTGCTCTTTGTCGAAGTAGAATGTTGTGCTCTTTGCTACCAGTGAAGTAGGCTAATGTGAATGCAAAAACTTCGGGTGGTACCATTCTAACTTGAGCGTCAATGGTTCCAGATGATTCCATACCAGAGTAATCATCTCCACCAATTGCTGAAAAGACTCCACTATCAAGTGTGCCTAGGTCCATGTGTTGTTGAAGAATACTAGCCTCCAAAATGACACTCACTTTGCTGTCACCCGCGCCCTTTACCTCTGCAATGTTCGGAATGTTGAGAATTGCTTTTGTCACGGCTTCAACATTTTCAGGCCGCACAGCGGCAACGATATCCAAATCCCCAATTGTTTCTCGGCGCCGTCTTGCACTACCTGCGAGTTGAGCGTGCTCAACTCCACCAATTCGGGCTACTAGGGCTTCAAACGCCTCGCCATAAAGTAGCCCGACATTTAAGCGGCGGCGGCCTTGGAAGCGAGCCAGCAAGTCAATACCATCGAGAATTTTTTGCTGGCTCTTTGCTCCAAAACCAGTCAGTTTCTCAACTGCACCTTCATGGCAAACAGTAGAAAGTTCAGCGATGGAATCAATACTCAATTCATCATGAAGTTGTTTGATTCGTTTTGGACCAAGGCCAGGAATCGCTAACATCTCTATCATTCCAGCCGGTGTGTCATCGTACAATTTCTGTAGGTCTCCCCAAGTCCCCTCACCGAGGGCTTCCCCAATAAGTGAGGCAATTCCTTTGCCAATTCCTTTGACTTCTGTCATTTTCCCGGATGAGTTCAATTCCCACAAATCTTGTTCAAGAGATGCAATCGTTCGGCTACCATTTTCGTATGCTCGTATTCGAAAAGGATTAGCATCTGTTAACTTTAGTAGGGTAGCGACTTGTTCTAGCACAGTTGCAACTTGTGCTTTGGAATAATGCGGTGGTTCATCTCGCCTACTCTTTGGCAATGTCCACGACTTCATTGAGACCATGTTCTCCCCACTTTGGTTGCGCAGGTCATCTCGCTTGAACCCTCGCGTGGTTGAAGTGCTGTGCCGCTTTGGCCATCACAATGGAGATGGTCGGACTTCTTGAGTCGCTCTCAGCATTAACTTGCTCAGGCTCATTCCTAATTTGGATGAGTATCGGCACACTATCAAGAACAGTTGAGTCTGAAATAATCGCTCAAAAGATAATGACAATTCTCTGTTTCGGAGCCGCTATTTCACTTTTCGGACTTTATTTCGCCGGAGGCGACCTATTTGGTTCTCCAAATTTTGCGAGGGTGTTAGCAGTGGTTTGTATTGCTGTAGGGATTAGTGCAGGTATGAATATCAAAGGAGAAGATGTTCAGGGTGAATCAAATCCACATGAGATGATGAAAATGGCCCGCGAGTCAGAAGAAAACGAGTAATTCTCTCACTTTAGGTCAACACCCGGTCCTCTGGTATGGCCCACTTTTCCTGGTGGCCGTTTTTTCCTTCCCTTCCTTTGTTTCTTTACTGATTTACCAATCCCTTTTGCAGGGGTGGAGGTGCCTTGCTTTTCATCGATGTTACCTTTTGGTTTAGCGATTTTCGCTTGTTTTTCCCGCGTTTTCCCACCCTTTGTCTTTGCGTTTTTTTTGCTATCATCGACATCCTCACTCAGTTCAGACTTGCTGGCCCTGTGTTTGGAGGCTACTTTGAAGTCTGTATCGTCATCATCATTCGCATCATCAAGAGATGAATCCCAACCTTCTTCTTCAATTTCTGAATCATCTAAGGATTCAGTTAGAACATTGAAGGCATCACTTGGTCCTGTTGGCATGTCAATTTCTCCGACCATTACTTCCACCATTCCTTCAGCCAGGACTTTACCTTCTGCACCCTTTACGCCACGTTTTGGCTTGGTTTCAGGAACATTTGGGTCGGTTGCCATATCCTCTAAGGAGAGTTCTTGAGACTCAGGTTCGGCCTCCTTTTCACGCTCTTCTTCATTTGTTGATTCATTTTCTAACTCTTTTCTCTCAAGTTTGCGATTTTGCAGCGAAGATTGGGTTTTCCGACCTATTACAAACAAAATTAGAGGTCCAATGACCATTAGTGCAAGCACAGATTGAACGTTAAAATTGTATCCGGTTTTTACACTCATCCAAGAAGCAAGAGAGATTGCTTTCTCCTTCATTGGGTTCAAAGTGGGGGTGGAATCAGAACTACTGGTTTTGGGGGTTGAAGTCTCAACGAGAATCCCCAATGCAACAGAGAATATTGGTTCTGGATCACTGCTTTCGTTGAAGTACAATAACCCACCACTTACACCCGCAGATTCGGCAGTGAAATCTAGGCGTAACTCGTTTTGGTCCCCACCCATCCCATGTGGTTCCAAGTCTATTTTTGTCGGTAGTTCACCAATCATCACGCCTTCTTTGGCATGCCATTCAGCGGTTAATCTCACTCGAACAAGGCCCTCATTCTTCACTGTGCACAAAAAATAACTCGATTTGCCAATTGCTAGTGTGTGGTCGGGGGGATTACACCCCACAGAAAGAACGGCTCTGTGGAGATTTTCATCATCAGGAAAATGGTCAATCAGAACTGCATCATATGAACTGGCGTCACCAAAACCATCACCGTCACGGTCGGCCCACTGAGTTCTCTCATCTGGAAAAGCGTCAGCGCCGTCATCAGTACTCCAATTATCATCAGGGTCTGACCAGCCATCCCCATCTGTGTCGGGACAGCCTTTTCTATCGTAGGTGGAATCTCCGTTGATTCCGGGGCAGTCATCATCTTCAGCAGCAAGGGCTGGTGAAGTAAATGCTAGAAGAGAGATGAGCAACGTTGTCGCCATCAAAATGGTGACAGGTCTGCTCCTCATATTGCGAGGCTATCCTTTTTCCTCTATCAAGCCTCGCCGAATATGTGTTTTACTTCGAATCATGATTCTTTGAATTAGATAATTGATTCAACTCGGAATCAAGCACCCACAGCAGGTGAACTTAGATTCAAGGTTCAATTTTTAATTTGTCGTCAATGAAGGCCCGCATATATTCGGGTAACTCACCATTGAGGAATATAACGTCGTTAACATCCTCAAGTTTCATCAGAGAGTAATAAATTTGCATAGCAGTAGTAGGTGTTGCTGAACATCCAGTACATCCACCTTCAAGGGAGATTGAGATAATTCCACCTTCTGTTGAAACAACATTTACCTCACCATCATGGGCATCTAATACCGCTTGAATAGGTCCCACGGATGCGAGAATTGTTGCTTTATCTATTTCCGCCATCTATGCGCCTCATTTAGTCCGTAGGGCCCGACCTCTTTCAACCATCGGTAAGTTGTAGCCTTGCAATACCATAAAATTCATCACATTAGGATGTAGGTTGGCTGAGATTCTGTGCAATCATTGATGGCATCCTTGCATTACGAATGGCTATGGCAAGAGGTCTTAGGGTTGCGCTACTTGATTTGCTCGTTGAACGAGCAGAATTTGGCCATGGCGGGAATATGGAGATACTTTTTCCCCTTGCTGAGAGGTTTTCAACTCTAGAAGTCTTGTTACTCACTCCCCAATTCCAATCTGATGATATCGGCTTTCGTGCAACACAGCAGGTCGAGTCCGACTTAATTCAACTGGTAAAAGCTGATGTTCCAACTTGGGACGATGATTTCCCTTTCACAGCCGTCCCAACAGATTCTGAACTCCAGCAGGTGAGTGCAGGCAAAGTAACAATGCAGAGGGTTGCTTTACCGCCCGCTGATACTATCACTCTCAAAAAATGGCTCACGAGTAACTCAGTTGATGTTGTGATTTGCACTGGAAGCAGAAGGAACGTCTCCATGTGGGAGCCCTGGATGGATGGTGCAGCGAGTTTACTGAGGGCAGCGGTTGCTTTGAAATTACCAACACTCGGAATCTGCTTTGGCCACCAACTTCTCTGCAAGGCATTTGGTGGCGAGATAAACAGAGCAACATCAAGGACTGATTCAGTAGTTGAACTTGAGTTGAGCGAGATGGGACTAAGTGACCCGATTTTTACAGGTTTGTCTCATCCAGTTTGTCTCTTTACTCATCAGGATCACGTAGTTGATTTACCTAGCAATTGTGTTGTACTTGGAGAGGCGCCTCATAACTCTCTAGCAAGTATTCGATTAAACGACAAATCTGGAAACCTTTTGCCGGTTTGGGGATTACAGTTTCATCCTGAGGCAGAAAAGAACCGGATAGCTGGCTCAGTTATTCTGGGTCATATATCTGAAGAAGAGGCAAAGGTTTTCGATAGAATACATGATGGGGCTGCGATATTGGCCAATTTTGCTGCTGAGGTTGAGAAAATGTGTTGTTAATGGATAAATTGGCGTTGTGTTTGTAGTTTCTAAGATATAGCCATGATGGCATTAGGTGGATATCGCTTATATGGTGCCCTCAAGTCGGCGGGCCAATCAGGTGTTAACGATGATGGAAAATATACCACTAATGGCAGCAGCAGCAGGTCTTTTCGGCCTTATGATTGCTTTTGTATTGTACAAGAAAGTGACCAGTGTAGAAATAACTGACCCTAAAGTCGCAGAAATAACTAAAGAAATACAAGATGGGGCAATGGCGTTCCTCTTTGCAGAATACAAAGTCATTGCAGTCTTCGTAGTTGTAGTGAGCGCTCTTCTAGCATTCATCAACGATACCAATACCGCTATTGCATTCCTTGCAGGTGCAATTGCATCTGTACTAGCAGGATTCTCTGGCATGCGCTCGGCAACCGCTGCTAACGGTAGAACCGCAATGGCTGCTAAGAATGGACAATCAGAAGCACTAGAGGTATCATACAGAGGTGGCGCAGTTATGGGTCTTTCAGTTGGTGGACTTGGTCTACTAGGTATCTCTCTAGTTGCATACTGGCTAGATGCAGGCTCAGCAACGGCTGACCTTTCTGCGGCAGCAGGATTCGGTATGGGTGCATCATCCATTGCTCTCTTCGCCCGTGTTGGCGGCGGTATTTACACCAAGGCTGCTGATGTAGGTGCGGACCTAGTTGGTAAGGTTGAGGCTGGTATTCCAGAAGACGACCCACGTAATCCTGGAGTTATCGCAGATAACGTTGGCGACAATGTTGGTGACGTTGCTGGAATGGGTGCAGATATCTTCGAATCATTCGTAGGTTCAATTATCGCAGCAATGATTATCGCTTCAAGTTTTGATGGTACAATAAAGGCTGATTACATCCTATTGCCTATTCTCCTTGGTCTAATCGGATATATTGCATCAATCATTGGTGTATCCTCCATGACCATTCTAAAGAATGGGAAAGACCCAGCAGCAGCACTTCGTAACACCACCTTCATTGCTGCGATTCTATTCGTAATCGGTGGATATAGTTCAATTAAGTACGGATATATCGATGTTGAATATGGAGTGATGCACTCCGTAGTTCTTGGAAGTGTTATAGGTATCCTAATCGGGCTGGTCACTGAATATTATACTGGTATTGAGCCAGTGTTTGGAATCAAGACAAAGGCAATTCCTCACATTGGTATGATGTCAAAAACCGGACCTGCTACAAATGCTATCGCCGGACTTTCAGTTGGTATGATGTCTACATTCATTCCAGTTCTTCTAATCGCAAGCGGTATTTACGGTGCTAATCACTTTGGAGGCCCCGACTTTGGGCTATATTGCATTGCAATGGCTGCTATGGGAATGCTTGCAACAGTTGGTGTCACAATGACTGTGGATGCATATGGGCCAGTTGCAGACAACGCAGGTGGAATTGCCGAGATGTGTGGTCTTGGTGAAGATGTCCGTAAGATTACAGATGAATTAGATGCAATTGGAAATACAACCGCTGCAGTTGGAAAAGGATTCGCAATCGGATCTGCTGCTCTAACCGCTCTCGCTCTTTTCGCAGCATATACTACTGCAGTTGGCGGTCTAACTCTAGAGTTGACAAATCCACTAGTCGTTATCGGACTTCTAATCGGTGGTTCTCTTCCTTTCGTAGTTGGTGCAATGACCATGACTTCTGTCGGTAAGGCTGCTGGTGAGATGGTGGAAGAAATTCGCCGTCAATTCCGTGAAATCGATGGTCTTCTTGAAGGAAAAGAAGGTGTAAAGCCTGATTCCCAAAAGTGTATCGACATTTCAACTAAGGCTGCTCTGCGCGAAATGGTTGGACCGGGTGTTGTTGCGATAACCGCTCCAGTCGTAGTCGGATTGGTTCTTGGTGCTGAAGCATTGGGTGGTCTTCTGGCTGGTTCTCTAGTCACTGGTGTTCTAATGGCTCTATTCATGTCAAACGCTGGTGGTGCTTGGGATAACGCAAAGAAAGCGATTGAACAAGGACACATCAAAGGTGCAAAGAAAGGAGATGCTTCTCACGATGCAGCAATTATTGGTGATACAATCGGTGACCCATTCAAGGACACCTCTGGTCCATCACTCAACATTCTAATCAAGTTGATGTCAATAGTTGCAGTGGTTCTTGCTGGAACCAACTTACTTTGAAATTAATATTGGTTGCTAATTCTGGTGATATGCTACCCTATTCATCGGTGACCTCTTGAGAGATGGTTGATGACGAAGGGGTGAAGGTGATGGGTTTCAAGTCTGTATTCGTCCTTGCGCTCCTCCTGTTAGCAACCACAATGTCTGGTTGTTTAGGTGGTGGTGAAGGTGATTCTGGTCTTCCTAGTGAGGATGATCCGTTCAATGTCCCGGAATGGCAAATCGGTGATTGGTGGCTATACACGTTTTCGACGCCGGAATTCAGCGATGATACAACCAGGCTGGTTGTAGCAGAGGATGACGCCGAAGGCGACACTGCCTACATGTTGGCAATCTCTAATCAGGTTGAAGCCCGCCGCCATGCAGTTCTTAATCACAATCCATTTCTTGGCAGAATTACCCATGATAATCTGAGTGCATTTGAGAATGGAGAGCCGCAACCGGTGTTTCAATTTCCTTTTCAAAAGGGAGATGGTTGGACATTCTCGCTATTTGGATTAGATTGGACTGCAAATGTGTTAGAAGTTCATATTGAAACGAATGGTGTGACTAGAAATCGAATTGCCGTCATTACAGCAAGTGCTGACGACGGCTCAAGCCTTGCTTACATCTTTGATGAAAGCGCGGGTTTTCTGCGCACGCTCATTTGGACAGACCCTAGTGGGGTTGAGCAACTCAATATTCAGTTAGCAACTTTTGGTGCTGGCCATGAAGGAGAAGTTTGGTTCATACGAGCGGGCGACATATTTGACAAGGAATGGGATAATAGTGGCGCCCCAACTATCGAAATTGAGGATTCTTTCTTTGTGTCAGGGCATCCAAGCGCTGGAGATTATGATGAAATGATTTACTGGTTAGTTGGGGAGATGGGCGGTGGGCAGAGTTCAGGTTCCCTCACTCTTCGTGACCATGGGGATGTCACACCTATATTCGAAGAATGGACTGCCGGTGACAAGACGTCCGAATTGGGCCAGGCCCCCTATCCCAGTGGCGAATACACGCTAACTGGGACCCAGACCGGAAATTCATATATCCGTATCATTGTTGCTGGTGGCATTTCCTTTTCTTGGACACTGTAGGTGATTCCATGGTTGGGCATTTCGTGATGTTACACGGCATGACCGGTTCGGCAGAAAAGATGAGACCACTTGCTGAAAAGTTCTGCCCTCCGAACTGGGATGTGTTGATTCTTGATGCACCGTTTGCACATCCTCGTGGCGGCTTTGCATGGTGGATTAGAGATGCCCCCCCAACAGAATATCTGGATAATGAGACGCTCTCTCAGTTACAGGAATCTGTTGACTTTGTTATTCAGAATTTGCCTACGGATGGCCCTCTAATTGTTGGTGGTTTTTCACAAGGTGGTGCTGTCGCTCAAGAATTGTTATTGAGTGAAGTCGCTGAAAGAATAGTTGGTGTAGTAGTTCTTGCTAGCACCGCAGCAAGACCGTTGATGTTATTTGATAAATTATGTGAATTGCCATCACATCGAATGTTTTCAATGCATGGCGAGCGTGATGCAATTGTGCCTATGAAGCAGGCTGAGGAATATTCTAACCTATACGAAGAAGCAGGCTGGGACGTCACAAAAGTAAGGCATCAAAAGGGACACATGGTCGACCTTGGTAGCGAAGACACGCTTCACAATTGGTTGAGACAAACAGTAGGGTGACTTTCTTCAAAGGTAATCCTGGAGTTGGTCTGCTCCGCCAACAAAAACTGGTTGGTCACCACGAATATCCCAAATTGCGGGCACTGTACGATGACCAGTCATTTGCACCACAGTCATCTGTAGATTCGGATGATTCTCCAAATTATGCTCTTCAAATGAGAGCTTTTT
>CAUZFJ010000013.1:0-13115 GCA_963579105.1 Candidatus Thalassarchaeaceae archaeon | reverse complement strand
ACTGAAAATCTGGGTCTCGCTTTTCAAGAAATGCGTCAACCCCTTCTGAGAAATCTTCGGTTTGACTTGCACCAACGATTCCTTCCTGCTCACGGCTGAGTTGAGTTTCAAAATCATTGTAGGATTGGCTGTCTAGCAATTGCTTAGTTCCCGCACGGCTAGATTTAGCCCACTTACCCCAAGAGATTGCCACTTTCAGAGAACGAAAAATCAAATCATCTGGTTCAGCCAACTCATCAATTACACCAAGTTCCAATGCCTCTTCACCGCTCCATGTTTCATTATTGAAAAAGAACTTCTTAGCCCTCTGTTGACCAACGAGCCTAGGTAGTAACCACGTAGTACCACCATCAGGGCTCAATCCAAGTGAAAAGAATGCAGCAGCGATTTTAGTTTGTTGAATCGCTATGCGGTAATCGGCTGCTAATGCAAGACCCAAACCGCCACCTGCAGCAGCCCCATTCATCGCCGCTACATAGACGGTATCCGATTGTCGGATTCTAACCAATAAAGGATGCAAAATGTCCGTTAACCCCTGCACTAAATCAGATATTGTACCATCATCATAACATTCTCTAAATTCATTGATATCGGCCCCAGCACAGAAAAACTTGCCAGTACCTGTTAGTACAAATGCACAAATTTCTTCGTCATCAATTAGTGAATTAATAGTTTTTGAAATTGTTTTCATCGCCTCAATACTGAAAGCATTTTGAGCAGATTCTGCAGTTAGAGTGACTAATGCAACCCCACCGTCTAGCCGTTCAACACTGAGTGCCATGAGTGGCCGTCGAGGTTACCCTTCTTGAAATGCATGAAACCATAAGAGATTGCACTGTGGCGCAGCACATGATGAACAGAGAGGAACTCTACATCAATGGAGAATGGGTTGCAGCAAGCGGCGAGGGTCAAATTGAAGTTGTTAACCCTGCAACTGAACAAGTCATCGGTTCAGTACCAATTGGTTCCCACGAAGATGTCGATGCCGCAGTAAATGCCGCTTCCACAGCATTTCATTCATGGTCACAAAGTTCTATTGAAGATCGGATTGGATATCTTAACGCACTTGCAGCAGCCTTCAAAGACAGAGGTGAAGAACTCGCCCAACTTATCACAGCAGAAGTTGGCACACCAATTGGTTACAGCAGAATGGCGATGGTTGGAACCCCCCGGGTTGTGGCTGGCTCATACGCCAAGATGTTGGAGAACTTTGAGTGGGAAGAAGAACTTCGTAACTCTCTCATCGTCAAAGAGCCCATTGGTGTGTGCGCATTTATTACCCCATGGAATTTCCCCCTTCACCAGATAATTGGCAAGGTTGCACCAGCAATTGCTGCCGGTTGTACAATGGTGCTAAAACCATCCAAAGAGGCCCCTCTAAATGCCTTCGTTTTGGCTGATATAATTGACGATATTGGCTTGCCCGCTGGTGTTTTCAATCTCGTAAGCGGTCACGGGTCTGAAGTCGGTGAACATCTTTCAAGCCACCCTGACGTCGATATGGTATCATTCACCGGTTCAACCTCTGCAGGAGTTAGGGTAAGTCAGGCTGCAGCACCAACCGTAAAGCGGGTTACACTCGAACTTGGTGGTAAAAGCGCAAATGTGATTTTAGATGATGCTAACATCGTGAAAGCAGCAAAATCATCGGTTGGTGCCTGTTTTGATAACTCTGGACAAACCTGCTCTTCTCTAAGCCGACTCATTATTCCTGAAAATAAAAAGGATGAAATTATTGAAATCATCACTAGCCGAGTCGCTGGATACACTGCTGGAGATCCTCTGGATGAAAGCACCCGATGCGGCCCAATGGCCTCAGCAAGACAACAAGCAAGTGTTAGCGATTTCATCAATAGCGGAATTTCAGAAGGCGCAACTTTACTCTCAGGTGGTGAGGGAATGCCTGATGGGATTGAGGTTGGGTTTTTCGTCAAGCCTACTGCCTTTGGTGATGTGACCCCCGACATGAAAATTTGGAATGAAGAGGTATTTGGTCCGCTTCTTACAATCACGACTTACAAAACTGAAGAAGAGGCTTTGGCTCTAGCAAATGATTCAGAGTATGGACTTTCAGGAGGGGTTTGGTCTGAAAATGAGAAGAGAGCGCTTTCTTTTGCAAAAAAAATGCGAACTGGGCAAGTCAATATTAATGGAGGATATTTTAATATTTCAGCACCATTTGGTGGTTACAAGATGTCAGGAAATGGAAGAGAACTAGGCATTCATGGCTTACAAGAATTCCTAGAACTGAAGGCGATTCAACGCTGAAGTCAAAGCGTCTATACGATAAAGAGTCTGTTAGTAATACAGGGGATGAACAAGATGACTGGTGGTGTAACCAACCGTGCCCCTCGCTTACTGTTGATTTCAGGGGTATCTGGAGTTGGTAAATCAACGCTCGCCACCAAAGTTGCATCTGCTCTAAATTTTGATAGGATTGCTGGCAGTGATACTGTTAGAGAGGTTCTTCGAACTGCCACAACACCTTCTGCAAATCCTGCCTTATTCCGATCTACTTTTTCAAATGGTGCAACAGGTGATTCTGCTACTGACTGGTTAGATGCTTGTTCAGCAGTTGAAACAGGGCTTGAAGCAGTAATATCGCGGGCTCGCCGAGAAGGCATTGATTTGATTGTAGAGGGTGCTCACATCATTCCATCAAATCGTATTCTAGCAGATTGGAAAGACCAGGGTGGAGTCGCAATCGGCTTGACTCTGACAATTGATAATGCTATTATCCACCAAGAAAGAATTGAGTCTAGGGAGGTAAATTCTCACCGTGGAGCATCTCGTTACCTCGCCTCTTTTGAACGCATACGCGAAATTCAATCGGCACTAATTACTAGAGCAAAAGGTGCTAGTTGGAAAGTGATGGACACGCACCTTCAAGACGATTTAGTTGAGAAAGTACGCCAACAATATGATGAGGAATGGTACAAACTGCGGTGATCACATGAGTGAGACTCGGGCCCAGCCTAAATTGTGGCTCTGGCACCTAATCAGTTTCGTTCTGCTTTGGGTGGTCGCTTAGAGTGCATCGCAAGAACTTCGGCCGCAACCGGGTGCTTCAGCCTTCTGCGGCATATACTCCTGTAGACGAGCAGGAAGTTCTGGAGATTCTTGATCGGCACCGCGGCCAGAGCATCCGTGCTGTCGGTCGATTGCATAGTTGGAGCGAGGCGGTCCTCGGCGACGGTGTGCAGTTGGACTTGCGACGGTTAAACAACGTCCTGCTCGAGCCTGATGGCGACCAGTTCGTTGCCACGGTTGGGGCCGGTTGCCAGATCAAGCGCCTTCTCAAAGAACTGAATCGCGGCGGCGCCACCCTTCATTCGCTGGGTCTAATCACAGTACAGACCATTGCCGGGGCAATCTCCACCGGCACTCACGGTTCGGGGCGCAACAGCATGTCGCACTACGTCGAAGAGGTTCGGCTGGCGCGATATGACGAATCAACCGGACTGGCGATCATCGATGAGTTGAGTGCTGGCGAACCGCTGCTTGCAGCTCGTTGTTCACTGGGTTCACTCGGAATCATCCTGTCCGTGAAAATTAGATGCCGTGCACAGTACAACGTGCAGGAGCATTTCACCGAGTCTCGACAACTGGAAGATGTTCTGGATGCTGAAGAATCATATCCAATCCAGCAATTCTACCTCATCCCTTGGCGCTGGTCCTACTTCATTCAGCACCGACGTGAAGATACCGGTAAACGATCCCGTCTCTCCAAGTTGTACCGCCTCTACTGGTTAGGTGTAATGGACTATGGCCTTCACCTGCAGATATTATTCCTAGAACGTATGCTGCGAAGCCGGCGCATGATTCGGTTTGCTTTTCGTCGCATCGTCCCGGCATTCCTGATTCGCAAGTGGAAGGTCACCGATCGTTCCTCGTCAATCCTGGTGATGAAGCACGAAGCCTTTCGTCACATTGAGATCGAATTATTTGTGCCCCGAGACCAGTTGCCCGATGCGCTCAGGTTCACCCAAGAAGCCATCGAGGTTGCTGCTGGGAAAGAGTCAACATTGTCAGCAGACAACCAGAAGAAAATCAATGAGCACGGTATGCAAGAAGAACTGGATGGGCTTCAAGACCAGTACTGCCACCACTACCCCATCTGCGTGCGGCGGGTGCTTCCTGATGACACCTTGATATCGATGGCCAGTGGGGGAAATCAGGACTGGTACGCGGTGAGTTTCATCAGTTACGCTAGACCAGCACGGCGTGCCGGTTTTTCCCTGTTCGCGAGCTTCATTGCCCGAAGCATGTCACGACTCTTCCAAGCGCGCCCCCACTGGGGGAAAATCTGTCCATTGGAGGCTAACGAATTGACATCTCTCTACCCAAGATTCGATTCTTTCCGCACCGTCTGCAATTCGCTTGATCCCCAAGGCGTTTTTCAAAATGAATGGACAACGGCGTTGCTAGAAGCAAATAGCGCTGATTGAACGGCCATGCGGACTTAATCGGGGTCCCTGAAGTCAACTGAAATCGATGTGATTCCACAATAGATAAGGAGCGGTGAGAACGACTCCGGATGGTAGCTGGGTGACTAAGTCACGAGAGGTCAACGACCACAGAGAAGGCTGTTGTTTTCAGACGAGCCCCGCGGTCAGCGATTCCAACCTCACAAGTGATTGTGAACACACCGCTGTTATTTGTAGCACCAATATCACTCAATATTATCTCAACCCCACGATGCTCACCATGACGCATTAAGTCTGCAGATGTGGAATTAACTGCTGCATCAATGGCTTCTTGCCAATCAGCGCCATCTGCTACCAAAGTATTACTTCGATTCTCAATAGTTGGTTGCCAAACTTCTGCAAAAGAATCTGTTACTTCTAAGACTTCACCACTGCTAATATCGTATGGGTCTCCAAGCGAAGCAACGGAAACGCCAAACCAAGCCATGGCTAGAAGAGATAACATCAAAATAATTCCAGTTGCCAACAACATTTGGCCTGACTCATCACGTATACGCCTCATCATTAGGCACCCCCTCCAACATACCAAACTTGAAGAGAAACTGTCCACACAACTCCAGAGTCTCCAACCAACTTGTGAACACTTAGGGTCCTACCATCAGGTGTACTTCCTTGACCATATCTCGCCAAGTCACCCTCATTTTGAGCAAGCCAACAATTACCCTGTACTTGCCCGGGCAGACCTTGTAATAATTCGTTACATGTTTGATCTAAATCACCTTCTGAAAGGCTTTGCCCAAGTTGGTTAGTGTGATTTGCTGAGTCATCCGCTACTACTCCCATCTGTTGAATAAATGCGTCTTCTGCAGCCAATTGTAATTGACCATCTGAAGATGCTGAAACGGGGTCGGGAATCTCTAGTTGTAGAATGAAAGTTGCTGACATAAAAAATAGCCAGAAAAGTGTCAACATCTCCAACACATGGACTTGTGCAAGTGGATTTTCTGATAGCTGTCGCTGATTCATTGGACAATCACCCTGGAGAAAAGTAGCCAAGTGAAGGATTCAAACCCATGTCTCCTGGAACTCCTAACAAATCAGGTGAAAATGCTACGAAATTAAACGCAATCGTTGATATCATTAGCATCATTCCTGCGTGCTTCATACCGCTAGATAGCCTGCCTGTAGCCATTAATCCAGCCATCGCCCCGTTACCGAGACCCTGTGCAGATACACCATAGAAAAACACAACTAGGAAGAACAGTGGGTCAATTGCTCGAATCACCATGTTTCCAATTTGGGCACTATCATCGCCTGAATTTGCTGACGAAATTGCTGGAATGAAAACCTTCGCAAGAACAACAATAACTCCGAGGAAAACGAAATATGATGTCCAAATAACTGCAATATATGATGCAATTGCTCGTTCTCTTTCACCTTCTAAGAATTTAATTTCTCGACTATCATTAGCAGCAGTCACTAAGATATCCGAAATTTTTCCTCCGGCTCTATTAGCCTCGCCAATCAAACTAATTGCTCGTTTGACAAGTGGAGTCCCTACCCTTTCAGCGAACAGAACAATCACATCTCCAAACGCTACACCCCATGATAATTGCTGGGACATTTTCTGAACTTCATCATTGAGTGCCCCATATTCTGAATTCGCCAATGTTCTAACCGCTAATGTCATTGACAATCCTCCTTTCCAATATTCGGCTAAATCACGAAGGAAGTCAGGGAATTTCTCTTCCATCGCATTGATTGCTTTCATCTTCTTATCCCAGTATACAGCACCAGGATAAACGAGGAAAATGAAACCATAACCAAAGAAATTGATGAAGATTAACGGCCTTAAGTTGAGTGGGCCAAGGATTACTTCTGGCCCAATAAATTGATTTTTATTATTCATCCAATCAGGAATACCATCGTAAGTATCAACCTCAATTGTAAGTGTAAACTCTTTCATTCGAGGCAGGCTTCTATCAAACTGAAGCCAAACTTCCCAGCCTTCACCAGGAAGTGCATTCATGACTTCTAAGTAACATTCACCCTCTTGATTAGTGTGTGCAGTAACCGAATAAGAAGTGCCAAGACCCCCGCCAGTAGACGGTTCCCATATTTTTATTGTAAACGGGAAATCCTCGTCGGCTTTCGCAACACATGACATTCTCATTTCTTGAGGGGGATGAGAAAGAGTGCCTAATCTCTCAGGCGCAATACCTGTAACGTCAAACTCTTGACCCCGCCCAGGTCCATTCACATTATCCCACTCAACTGTCATAGATTGGGTGGAAATTCTCTCTCTCGTGAAATAACAAGATTCATTTTGTGTGTAATCTGGTAAGGCCATATTTGGATCAAAGCCACAGGCTGAATTTATGAATACAGGATTGCCATTTGGGGGGGCTGGCGCTAATATCCCAAAAACTAAACTTGCATTGAGTGCCCAAAATGCAAGGAATACAATCCCGACAAGGGCTGAGGAAATTGTAATCAAAAGGAAATTACGTCGCGTATTATCGTCCTTCGGGAAATCAAGGTCAACTCGAATCTTCTTTTTCTTGCCTCTTCTTGCCATAATTCACCCCCTCCACTCACATCTCCATCTCTTTGCTCATCATCCAAATCAAGACTGAGTAGGAAATGTGAATTAGAGGTAGTACCCCAAGTACAACACCATAAACCATAGTTTCGGAAATTTGGGAACCAGCACCAGACACCCAGAACATGATGACTAACATTACAATTAGGAAAAGCGGCATCGCTACAGCCACCACAACATACGACTCCGCCATCATTGCTAATGTTTCAAGGAATACACCTAGCCTAATGCGGTTTTCACGCATGTAATGCTCTGCCCTATTTAGGAAATAAATTTTCAAACTACCTCCAGACGATAATGTACCTACCATACCTTGGAAAAATTCGGACACCCAGGGGGATGCCGCACGACCAACTGAAAGTCTGACAGCAGTCACTAAGTCCATTCCAAGTAGAGTAATATCTCGATAAATCATCGCCGAATCATAAGCAATATCACCGTAAATGTCCTCGTTTACCGCAAGTGATTTGAAAATATTTGCTGGAGTTGAATTAGCTGCTGACATCGCCGCCGTATATGATGCAGCATAAGGGAGATACTTCTCAAGAGTTTCTGAACGCTCTTTCTTACGTCGATCTGCGGCACCCAAGAAATGCTTGTATGAGAACCATGGACCAAAGAAACCACAAATTGCTATCAATCCGTATCTCACCGAGCCAGAAACTACTTTTGTTGTATAATGAGGGCATCCTCCGTAAGCAACTACCGCCCCATCTGGACCCTCTCCACTCCAATCTAAATTTGGATCAACATCATTGGCATTCCAGAATGCCCAATCAATACAGGGATAAATTGACTCTGGATTTTGCATATTCTCCCACAACGCAAATGCGCCGATTTCGGGTAACAACGCTAAAACTAGGACTCCAATGAAAATACCAAAGGCAACAACAGTAGACATGATTGCCGTGGCTTTGTAAACTTCAGGCATAATACGAATATCTGCTTGCAACAGAGTTTTCTGAAGTTCTTCATCTGCTCGAACTTTTTTTCGTAAAAAACCACCAAGAAGTGCATTAGAGAAACGTTGCCAACCTGAAAGAATCATTCCGTCAAAGCGGATTTTGGTCTCCTCCGCCTCCTTGGCCAATCATTTCACCTCTCACTGGAGACCGTCAACTCTCGCAAGAACTGCTTGTGGCCTAACATAGTATTCAGTGATTATTTGAGCAACTTGGTCGGCTTTTCTAATATCATTGAGAACCATCCAATCTAATATTCGCTTGCGAGTGCGTAATTCATCTCTCATTCTTTCTTGAGAATAATTGATTTTCACCATAATTTTCTCTAGAACATAGGATTTACCAGAGAAATCGAAGTCATCTGTTCCGGGGTCCCACTTGAAAACCTCGTTGGTAATAACTTCCAAACTGTGAGGGTCTACACCAACAATCTCAACAATCTGCTTGGCGCGCCTGACACGTCGGCCGTTGATTCTAGTTTGAATCTGAATTACACAAGCTTCCAACGCAGGAAGTAGAACTCTGGGAATGTCAATTGGCTTATTCTCTAATCTGTGAACCAGTGAAGGAACAGAATCTGCGTGAACAGTTGAATATGAACAGTGACCTGTTGCCATCGCTTGGAACAAAACATATGCTTCTGCCCCACGAATCTCACCTACAATGATGTATTCAGGACGCTCTCTTAGAGCAGCCTTCAGTAGTTCGAATTCTCCAATCACACCATCATCTGATTCACCACCAAACCCTTGACGAGTTAATCCAGGAATCCAGTTTGGTTGAGGGATGTTAACTTCACGAGTTGATTCAATGCTCACGATTTTCATCTGCCATGGAATAAACAGTGCCATCGCATTAAGGGTCGTAGTCTTCCCTGATGCCGTACCACCAACGAACAGCATCGAGATACCTTGCTGGAAACCAATCCACAAGTATGCAACCATTAGTGAGGTCATAGTTCGGAATGCAACAAGGTCACAAGGTGAAAACGGGTCTTCACGGAATCTACGAATACAGAAGGTTGAACCTTTGGTTGAAATTTCATAACCCAACTTCATGACAATTCTTGAACCATCCATCAGGGTTGCGTCAAGCAACGGTTCTGCAACAGATATGTGTTTACCACAACGTTGTGCCAACTTGATAACAAATGATTCTAATTCATTATCAGTAGGCCATAATATTGATGTCTCTACCGACTCAAACTTTCGATGGTAAGCGAAAATAGGAATATTGGTACCGTCTAAAGACACATCCTCAACATTTGCATCATTCATCAGAACATCCATGCGGCCATAACCAATCAAATCACGCTTCAAGTAGTAAAAAATCTTGGAGCGAGACTTCTTTGTGATTTTCATCCCATAGGACTTGATGATTTGGTCCATTGCCGCTCGCAAATAACCCTCTGGATCAGTATCAATTTCCTCAATATCCGCCGTCAGAGACCGAACAAAAATATCCATTATTTCTTCAAATTGTGTTTGTTCCTTCTTGTTTAGAGGTGGCTCAATCGCTTGGTACATAATATTCAATGTCCTAAGATCACGAACAATCCTAGCAAACGAATGAGGTGGTGCAACTGGGTACTTATCAAGTTCCTCATATTGTTGCTGCTTACGCTTTCTACGTTGGCGTTGTGGTCGACCACGTCCTTTTCGTGCCATGTCCAAACCTCCGTCTCCGCTTATGCGACCGTTGTCTTTTGACTATAACCTTTGGTTATAGGAAATGGCTTAGCAATTGAACTATCGGATTATTGGTAATTGTACAACACGGAATATCCAAAATTCGCTGTATTAACTAGCCCAATAATAATAATCAATTTTCAAATGGTCTTCGACCCCATCTTCTGTTGAGCATCATTAGGAATGCGATACCAAGAATTATCAATCCTGCACTGACACCTAGAATCCCACGCAATCCTCTACCAGCAACATTCTCCTCAACTAATACTGAAGTGGTTGCATTCAACCCCTCCTCTGAAACCATCTGACCCCAGTTTTCGTAAATTGTCATATCGCCTTGAGTAAACGAAATGAGGAATAAAGCAAGAAGAGGAATGATTGTACCAATGTAGAACCACGCCATAATTGAAATGTCAAAAATTGCCTTATTAGGACGGGGACCCATCAATAACGCTGTTAGACTAACAATGTAAATTGAATTAGCAATCATCACTATGAGAGCAGCTGGTAATGCCCATAATTGGTCTAGCAGCATTGCCATTACAAACAAGAAAATCACTGAGATCCAAGTAGTGATCAAAAAGTATACGACGATTTTCGCTCGTAATAATTGTGGTAGGGCAACAGGAAATCCATTGAGGTAGTCTGGTGAATCCATCCCATTTAACCAAGAGTAAAATTGGAACCCAAAAAAACCGAGAAACGGTGCGTACGAAAGGAGATTAAAAGGAATTGGGAATGATGCAAAATCAACTAACCAAGCCAATAATAAAAGGAAAAGAAGAGGGACAGTGTATGAAATAAGCATCTTTACTAATGTATTTGAACGCCATAAATCAACCAAATCTTTAGCCACTAATAAACGCAACATCCCATTACCAAGGAAGGGCAACTTCTCCCAAATGGGTGTGAATAGTTCGCTCTTGGAAGTAACATGAACTTCAAAATCATCAGGAACTAAATGAGCACCAATGTATGCGAGTAAAAATGAGAAAGGAATTGTTACTAAGGGGATCCAATGTTGGTGAGTAAATTGGTACAACATACCAGGAATCAATAATTTAATGTCAACAATTTGCAATGCACCGAGTAAGCCAATTGAAATCCCAATTGCCGGAATAATATACGACCATTTTCCTCCCTTACTAAAAAGTGCAGAAGCGATAAACGAAAGCGCCAAACCTTCAGTTAATGTGGTGGTCAAGGCAAACAGTACAACTGGAAGTGAAGCCCATTCAAGTGGCGTTGAAAGTCCCGCATATTGCTCAAGTAAAATGCCGCCAGCCATGCCAATAACTGCTGGAACTAAAAGCATCAATACGTAGTAGGATACCTCCTTTGAATAGTATGCAAAGTAATTGGTTACCAAATCAAGGGGTTGAACCGCAGGGATTGCAAGAAGGTAATTTTTCCCGCCTGCTCGTTGAGAAACCATGACTCTGCCAATGAACGCAAAAGAGCCCATAGAGAGCGAAAATACAAAAATTCCACCATGCATGTATAATTTTAGTTGGTCCCAAGAAAATGCCTGATTATCCGAATCTGCTGAAACCAAAACTTCACCAGTAAGATATCTCAATCCAACTGTCAAAATCAGTGACAAGAAGGCTAACATTACCGGGAAAAGTGCAATATGTCGCTTTTTAGCAAAATCAATATTTTGACGCCATTCTTCCTTAAACATCATTCTAAAAGTTACCCAAAATGAATCAGCAAGTTGAGGCGGGCGATAATTGGTGAGCACTCTCACTCCTCCTCACTACCTTCTAACTCCTCAATGTCGACAAATGATGCGCCGACTAGTCTTATGAACACATCTTCAAGGGTTTCATCATCATTGTTTTTCAACTCATCAATGGTTCCTGAAGCTAGCACATGTCCACGGTCAATAACAGCCACTCTTGTACACACTCTCTCAGCAACTTCGAGGATATGGGTGCAAAGAAATATAGTACCACCATCAGCAACTATTTCCATCAATAAATTACGACACTTTCGTTGGTAAATCGGGTCAAGGTTGACGAAGGGTTCGTCTAAAAAAAGTAATTTGGGGTCGTGGATGAAAGCACCCGCGAGCATCACTTTTTGGCGCTGACCTTTGGACAAATCCTTGCATAGAGTGTTTCGCTTGTCCGGAATACCAAACCAATCTAACCAATAAGTAACCTTTTCGGGAATTTCATCTAAACTTCTAAGCCGGGCCACAAATTCAAGATATTCTGCGGCCGTGAGAAATGAAGGTGGGCTTTCAGATTCGGGTACAATCCCAACATTAGCCTTCACCATTCGAGGGTCTGCTCTTACATTGATCCCTAAAACCCTAGCACCACCCATGGTGGGTCTTAGTTGACCTGTTAACAACTTGATGAAAGTGGATTTGCCAGCCCCATTAGGTCCGAATACACCGAAAAATTCCCCCGCTGCCACCTTCACATTTAATGGGTGTAGAGCGACAAAATCACCAAATGCCTTGCCAAGGTCTTTTGCTTCAACTAGGGGTATATCGCTTTTTGACAAAATCAATTCCCCCGCTTAGATACCCTTCCATTCAGGGTTCTCTCGATTAAGAAATGCGTCTACACCAATTCCCATATCTTCGGTATCAAACAGTGCGCAGAATAAGTCTCTTTCAAATTCCAAACCTTCTGCCATTCCGTGTTCTAGTGCACCTCTAACGGCTTCTTTAGCCGACTTGATAGTTAGTGGTGATTTAGTGGCCAAAGTGGTCGCTAGTAGCATAGTAATGTTTTGCAGTTCTTCAGGTTCACAAAGACGATTTACAAGGCCGATACGATATGCTTCTGTGGCTGACACCATCTCGCCTGTCATCACCATTTCAATTGCCCTCCCGTAGCCCAACAATCGGGCTAAACGCTGTGTCCCTCCACCTCCGGGTATCAATCCAAGATTGATTTCAGGCGTGCCGAAATTAGAACGAGTTGAGGCGATGCGTAAATCACATGATAGAGCGATTTCACTGCCACCACCTAATGCGAAGCCGTCAATTGAGGCGATAGTTGGAATTGATAGATTCCATATCGCTTCCCAAACGTTATCCTCAAAATTTGCTCGGATATCTTTTGATTTCTTGCCAACAAATTCAGTAATATCTGCACCTGCAACAAAAGCCGGTGGTTTTTGTCGCTTGCCTTCCTCAGCAGGTTCTGGGCTAGCGCCTCGAATAACGACAACTCTGACATCAGCATCCTCTTCAGCATCTTTGCAAGCGGCTTTCAATTCAGCAACAACTTCATTGTTTAGTGCGTTCAACTTATTTGGCCTATTGATTGTCCAAACTTCAATTACACCGCCAGATGGAAATGATCCTTCAACAGGAACTCTATCAATAATGAGGGATTCTGACATCTTATCACCCAATTTCATCTCTCATAGCATCTAACTTTGATTGGCTAACTTTTGGAGGTGGAGGCATAGG
>CAUZFJ010000012.1:0-13401 GCA_963579105.1 Candidatus Thalassarchaeaceae archaeon | reverse complement strand
CTCAAATGATTTGGACGCACTCTTGAACAAATATTTACCACCCATTGGCTCATTGTATTGAAATGCGTAAGTTACAAGACCTTTGGCTAAATAGAACAGCCATGAACAAAGGTGTAAAAGTCCTCTCATCAATAGGCGGGCTGATAATTCTTCTAGGAATTGCTTCACTTGTCATCGGCGGTACATCTGCAAAGCAGTATTATGTTGACCCATTAGATGAAATTCAGTGGCAAACCAATTCAACCGTTAACCAAACCATACCTCTTTCTTCCGACGAGACTTACCAATTATTTGCTAAGAATGGAGAGGGATATCATAATCTGTCAATAACAGATCGTGATGGTAATGAATTGTTTCATCGTGAACATTGTAGAGAATTCGGAGGCGAAGAATCCTCTTGCGAATATGATTGGATTGAAATCGGATATTTTGATACCTATGATTGCCCTTGTGAAATAACGGTAGAATCCTCAGATGACATCCTTTTCTTGGTGTATGGTGAAGGTGGAGAAAAGAGTGACATTGACGGTTATTTCATGACATTTTGTGGCGGGTTTCTTGCCATCTTTTTAGGAATTATTCTGCTAATTGTAGGCGGAGGTGTCGCAATGTTAACCAAGAGCAAAAGCGTTGAATTAGCACCTACTAACCAACAACATTACCCGCCACAGTAACTAACTGAAGAATCGTTATTCGTGCTGAGCAAGACGCTTGATTGCGGGTCTTGCTTCAATGTGAGCGAGTGCCTCTCGGTAATCACCAGGTGAAAAGTAGCCAGCGAACTGGCCATCAGAGTCTACGGCAACAACGGCATGCGGCTTGCGTTCATTCATTTGCACAATGATGTCGTCAACATTGTCGTTCTCGTCAACTTCCATCACATCTGCATCCATGTGTTCACCCACAGTCATATCAATAGCATCTCCACCATCTGAAATTGCAGAAAGTACTTGATTCGGCGTTAGGATTCCTTTTACCTTCTTATCGTCACCAAGAACAATCAATATACCTCGCTCAAGCGCAAGTAATTTTCCAGCAGCATCAGCAATGGAAGCATCCATCTCAACTACTTCATGCTCATCTGTCAAAATCAAGTCTGAGACTTTCACATCGTCCATAATACTTACCTATATTCAAGGCAGACACTAAGGTTCATGAATCTGTTGGAATATCTAATTTGAGATACATGTGTAAAATATCACTGAAAAATGGGGTGAAAATGCTAGAGAACTTTATCACATAACTTCTATTTTACCGCTTTGGCAACCTAATCTCAACCACCAATACATACTGTTTGGTGGCCCTAGCACCCGTTGACTTGAAAGAGCCAATGAGGACCCACGCACAATGGGGAAGCGGATGCTGAAGCGTACAACTACAATTCTCGCCCTTTTAGCCCTGCTATTATCAACTCTACCGAACAGCCCTATCATCGGCGAGGTAGATGCACAAATTACCTGCTGTGATTCAGCCGAAGTTGAATTCTATTTATTGGGTGAAGGGGATGAAACTGGCAAAGGAACACTTAGTCCATTCTCTGTTGATTTAACTAACGAACAAGATGTATGGGTTTCTTCTTCAGTTAGCCAACTCACTGAAATCGCTCGCTGGAGGGTGCCTCAGGCAACGAGCGGGAATTATCCGATTTCAACTTGGACACTGTCGGTAAATTATGAGGTAGTAAATGCCGCTGGAGTTCAAGCAAATGTCTCAGCCGAGGTGAAAATAGGTGGGAAGTCATGGAGTGGCTCCTCAAACACCAATCCCGCCTATAGCCCGGGCCTAGGAACAGTGGATGTGTCTATTGACATTGATGAGGAAGGCAATATCCTGTCGAGCGGAGAGTTGATTGTTGTAGTCCTGAGTGTTCAAACCCTAATCTTCAATTCCCCGGATGATGATGCAGGAGTAAGATTTATTTGGGGCACCGAAGAATATGCATCAAATCTTCAAGCTAATATTCCTCTAGTAAAGATGGATTGGCAACCTGCCGTAGTGAATGGACACTCTATTCAAATTCCAGTAGTGCTACATTCAGGTTATGGTGCTGCTATTTGGGAAAAGTCAACAACCGAATTCAAGATAGATGGCGTGGTTGTTGACACCGTAGTTGCAACAATGCATAATGACGGCGCTCAAGTATACCTAAATTGGCAAGCGCCGGATTCGGCTCAAGATGGGGTCTATGAAGTCAATCTCTCATTAACTGTTTCAGATTCACAGGTGCAAGCATTCCGTGGTGGGTTTTCCTATGTTTTAGCATTTGGAGCAGGTAGTGGTAGTGGATACGGTATATTCCCAGCAGATGAACCACTTCGAAGCGGCGGCAGTAAATTAAGTATCAATATTGATGCTGAAATTCAAGGTGGTGACCGTATTCGCAGAACAACTCAAATTGACTTAGAAGGCCCTATGGCAACATGGATGAGGTGGGGATTAGACAACATAGGTAATGATTCGCTAGACTCACTATCGCAGTGGCGCAAGGTTCAGGGTAGCTCCTCTACCGACGCTACACGTAACAATCAACAGGTTGATTCATCTGAGGTTCAAGCCCTTGAGACTCATCTATCAGGAAGAGCATCTTCCCTCAAACAATTCATGTTTGATGGATTGATGCTTGATTCTGGCCGACTTCTTGGAGTTGAGCCAATTGAAGCGGCTGCTTCTCCAACAGTTAGCATTGATGTAAACGACGATTACGGCTTTAGCGACTCTACCATCACGATTACAATTGAATCGCTTGAAAATATCAAAGTCGGCGAAAAGAGCATTCTTTTCGATAATTTTGTCCGACCACAAGCATCAGCAACTCCATTTTGGTCTGAGTTAACAATTGAAGCCCGTTTGGCAACTTCAATGATGGTTGGAACCTCAGCCGTTGATGGTAGTGGAATAGATTACTCTCACAAGCGATTCATTTACACTGAAACTGTAACGATCTCTGAAACTACCTTAGTAGGAGATGAAGCAATGTCAGATTATCGAGTAGCATATGTAATCGGAAGTCTGGCTCACTCACCACTCATCACCCTATTGCAATCAATTGCAATGTTCGTTGGCTTCACCTTTTTGGCACGTAAATTGACCAAAGAAAAAACAAGGGTTGGTTTCTGGTTGACATCAGTACTTTTCGCAGTTGTTTGGGGATATTCATACTTCTTCGCTTTGCCTCTAGCCTTCATGCTCGTTGCTTTGAGCGTTGCTGGTGTGATGATGTTGGCTGTTGCAGTTGTAACTCCAAAAATTAGTTTGGATGACTCATTTGCAGATGAAGCCGCATATATCACGATAATGCCAAGCCGGCGAAGCCGTAAAAAACGAGTGAAAATCCCTGTTGTCAAATGCCCGGTGTGCACTGAATCTATTGCTGTAAAAACAATGAAGAGGCCTGCGAGAATAAAATGTGACGGCTGTGATACGCGTCTAAAAATATCGTAATTGCTGAATTACTAGTTTTGAAATTATACTGCTTTGGTCAGTATAGCGTCAATCAAATCTGATGCGGATTTCGCACTACCGTCCCACATTGCACGCGCAGCAACCATCCTAGTGTGTAAATCGCTGTCAGAATCTGACAATTTAATTCGGTGCCAAACTAACTCTTCAAGCCTAGCAGTTGAGGGTTTTTCACTCAACGCCTGTGATAGAATAAGTGTGCTTAGTGCGTTTGCCTTGCCATCTACATCTAGAGCAGCCCATGTTTCACGGGTACTTGCCTCAGATTCTAGATCAACCTTCTTTAGCCCGGCCATATCTGGATTTTCTATCTCAGGAATTGGCACCACTCTAATCGAACCCTCTTGGTGCAAATGGTCGCGAAGAGCGCTATACACTGGGTCATACCCTTGGTCAAGTGCCCCCGCCCACCAATTCCCAGCAAGTAACCACGGTCTAAGGGAGCGCAACCTTTTGCCATCAGGTGCAATTAGTTCTGCCAATGCTGCTACTTGAGCAACTGATGAGAGAACACCTCTGTGGGCCGCACCCTCATGCCCTCTCACGCCCGTTGCGAAGAGAGGAGTGATGACCATTTGATTGGATTCTTGGGTTGGAGCTTTGTCTATCGCATCCCCATCTTTCACCTCAATTGAGGGTGGATTTGCTGTACGAGGGGAAAAACAGCGATGATAGGAGATTTCTGCATCTAACAGTGCGGCCTCCAACAAAGCCGCACTAACCGCCCCTTCTGGTGAAGGGGGAATAATCAGTGTAATAGAATCAGATTGATTAATTGAATTAGCAGACTCCTTGAGATTATCGGCAATTTTAGCAAATGCCTCCAACTCCAATAATGAGCGCATGGCCGCCCGACAATGTCAACTGCCAAAAAGCCACTTATTCAACATTAGATATTCCGAGTTAGCAATGTGGCATCATTCTATTCAGAGGGCCCCAACTGAACAAGTTGAGTACGGCTTCAAGGAGAGCAGGTGAAGATTTGAAATCCGCCCGAAGGGTCAATAATAGGAGGGGTGGTTTTTCATGACCCTATCAAAATGTGAATGATGTGAAGTCGATTCGGCGAGGGGGCTCGCCCCCTTCGTTGAATCTTCCAATGAATGAAAGTCTGAGGCTTAGAAGCCGAAGACTGAACAGAATGAAAAACCGCCGCGTTAAATAAAAACAATTTTTCAGCGGCACGGGGGAACTCTGAGGGGGGCGGTAGCCCACCTCAATTAGTCTACCATTAGGCGAAGTTGGTCACGCTTGTAATTCCAATCAGCATCCAATTTGCCATTTGACTTGAAATAGCGAGCGGAGCGCCGAATCTTTGATTCTACAAGATTGAGTTGACGGTTATTGTGCAAATCTTTGCGATTGTTGTCTAAATGGTCAATGATACCTTGTGCCTTGCGCATCATGTTCATCAATTCTTCAGGAACTTCTCGAGTCATTCCCGCTTCTGCGAGAACTCCGCCGACGGTCTTACCGAGTAGGAGTTTTACACTGGGGACTGAGTGTTGGTCACGAAGTATCGTGCCAATCATAGCGTTAGAGTTACCCTGTTCATTTAATTCAACAATGAGTGACTCAACCCTTGAAGTGTCTTGTTCAGACCACTCTGGTAAGTCGCTAACATTTGGGCGAGTTGAGCCCGAACGACCCTTTCCACCACTGTGCATTCGTCCCATGATAACACCTTGAGCGAGCCGCCGACCTACTGCCCATTCATAACCGCTCCGCCTCTCTATGAGAGGCATTACAGCCTGTGTTTGGTCTTTGCAACCCTGCCAGGACTACCAAAATACTCCCACTTAGCAGTCACACTACGAGCGCTACCAAGAAGATTTCCTGCTCGGAAAATCAACACTTCATCGCCTACTCTAATGTCACCCTTGACCTTGTTAATCATTGGTGAGAAAATATCCCCTTCGAGTTTGGGACCATCCTGTAAATGAACTTCTGAGAGAGTGCCGCACTTTGCTAAATTTGGTAAAGTCCCCTTTGGAAATGCAAATCTTCCATCTTGAGGATGCCACATTGCTAACTGCTGTTTCCCTTCAAGAATCTTCCAACGTGGAGGTTTGCCGCCAACATGGGCGTTTTCGAGCCACTCATCATTATTGTGTAGCCAACGAGAAATGCTTCTCATTTTAATGAGCAAATGTTGCTTTTCATTCATCCGATAATCAGGGTGATATTTCTTTGCAGCATCCTCTGATGCTTGCTTGAGCCTGTGAAGGGCGTCGTGCGAGCCAGCGCCCTCACCCTGCCTAGTGTCTACAATTTCGACGCCGATTTCATCACTGTCAAAGTCAATTCCACTATGGTTGATGAGCATCTTGTAGCCGTTGTTAGAAACAAGTGATTTCACACATTTGTGAATCATCTCTAATTCTTCACCGTCCCATTCTCCGGTGACCGGAATATCGTAGTGAGAAGCCGGCCATAATTCCTCAAGTTCACGGGGAACGAGGCCTAATGGTGAAGTCACAATTACTTCGTGCAGTGGACGGTGACGGAGTGAACCTCGGAATCGTCTGTGCGATTGAGACATTGAGTATGGCTTGCGAGCACTGCACGGCAACAGCACTAGAACTTCTGATTGCTCGGCAGGCGCTTGATAATCTGTAGCAATCCTTCGTATCCAATCAACGATGAGAGGGTCTTGGCGACTAACTGGGCTGTGACAGCGCCATTTCATTCCATATTTCACAAATCGACGTAATGGTACACCATTAATTGCGATCTCACCTTCACCACTAAGTTGTTCTCGCATCAATCCGTCATGATATCTAAGATGCTCAACCAGTTTTGGCGAATTTAAAGAGCGCTTTTCCACTAATTGTCGCAAACTACCATTCTTCAGTGCGGATTTTACCGTTGAAATCTCACGCTTCCATTCATTGTACTGCGCTCCAATCTCAGAACCTTCATCATATTCTTCAGCTGGCCTTCTTGCCCCATCCGAAGTGAGTAAAAAGCCCAATGATTCTGCTTGCCTAGAACGCGTAAAATCGTGTAGATCTACGCCAAACCAAGTTAGCAGAGCGAGGTTATCTGGACCACCCAAACCAGGGCACCATAGCAGAGACGAGGGGAAATGGGTCCTCAGAACCGCCAAAGCAGAGACCAACTTGCCGGGATGATTGGCTAATTGAAGAGCATCCACTAAAGCAATAATTTCAGGTTGTTCTGGTAAATCCATCAACTCTGAATCGTGTCTCAGTGTTTGCCATGACAGAGAAATAAGACCACCATTTGAACGTCCTCTAACTCCGGTATCCGAATCTTCCAAAGAAGGTGGGAGAACATGGTTCATTTTGCATACCCATTTAGGAGAATCATTGTCAAAGGGCATCGCCATCGCGCCTCTGCCAGTTATGGTCATAGTTGCAGGCAGAGAACTGCTATCATAATCAACCACAAATGGCATCAAATTAGTGCTGATATTAAGTTGAGAATCGTCATTTACAGTGCCGATTAAGGCCGGAGTGGTGCATAATGGTGCCTTGCGGTCACCTAGAGCAATCATGCGCGCATGACGCAACCTTTCGGCCACCGTCCGGCCCAGCGTGTAATCAGTCACGAAGGGCGCCACCTATGCGCTATAATTGAATGATTCTAAATGCCGAGGGGCGCGCCATGCAGATGTGAGCCGCCTAATCCTCGCATGCACACTTGCGATTGTGATGCTACTTTCTAGCATCCCAACCCCCTCGGAATTACCTTCAGATGTATTGCCAAACCTCACCTCAAACGTTGAACTAGTTGAAGGCGAAACCGTTTGGAATGAGACAATGAATGTTCGGCAAAGTCAGTTTTGGATTTCAGTTGATTGTCTCTCAGAAAGCAATTGTGAAGAGTTGAATCTAACGGTAACAGATTCTTGGGGGTCTGAATTCAACACCTCAGGCCGATTTCACCTAGAACTAAGTGGGAACCTGAGTGCTGGCCTAACAACAATTCAAATTAATCGCGACGGTTTGACTAACCAAGCATTGCTCGTTTCTCGGATCTTCTTTGACCTTGAAAATGGAGAATTTATTGACTCTCCCTCACAAATACCCAACCCCGGAGAAGATGCTTCAGGATGGCCACTTATTGAGATGGCTGGCTGTGACTCACTCAGTGATTGTGGAGAACTTGACCGCACCACCATAGATGATTCAGCTGTCTGGTGGAATGGCACTATTGATTCCGCTGAAGATTCTGATACCTTTCAACTAAATGCCAGTGACGGTGATGTAATTGAAATTGAATTCTCAGCCTTTTCTAGTGATGTTTTTATTGAAATCTGGAGCCGTAGTGTTGACGACCTACAACTAATTTCTCAACAACAATTCATGGCTGGCTCAACCAATCCCCCACAAAGATTGCTTGTTGAAGTGTCAAATGATGAAATTTGGGTCATGGTATACTCTGCGAGTAGTCAAGAAGGACTGTATTCACTACGGTTAGCAAGCCATTCAGCAGAACTTGAAACATCGTTTGGGGAAACCGCATCTCAGCCTTGGATTGCCCCTACCTTCGCAGATGGGACAACATCAGGTCATCTCACAACATCTGATGATGGAGGAGATACCATCCGATTACAAGCCGGCTCGCGCAGTAAATTTAACGTTGAATGGACTTTAACTAGCGACGCTGATATCTACTTTCAAGCAAGGAGCGGTACTTGGAACATCGTCCATAATGAATCAAATCTCAGCGGAAGCATACAATTTACAGTTCCAACCGGTGCAAATGCCGCGGCAATCACTTTTACCAACGCTAGTGAACCACTAATTTGGACTCTGACAATCACATCTCTTGGACCCAATGATGGTGCTACGCCAGGAGACGCCTCAGACAGCCACCCTAACGGTGAAGCAGATACCTTGGACTGGCTGATTATGCAATCGGAGTCTGGTTATACTAGTGGTACCATTGGTGGTGCAGATATGCGCGATGTGTACCTCATTGAGAGAGAAATAGGCCACCCATATCGAAGTTTGTTGACCGCCACAATTGAATCTGACCCCGGAACTTGTGTGCTCAAACTGGTGCAACTCAACACTACTGCATACAACGCATGGACTACTGTTTCTTGGAATCTGACCGAAATGCAAGGTCAGCAAGCGACTACAACACTTGACTTGCCGCATGGACGTCACCTTTTGGTAGTTGAATCAAATATCACTAGCGAAGTCGAGTACACAGTTAATTGGGCTTGGATAACACCTGAAGTAGATGAGCCAAATGATGGTAATTGGATTGATTTGTCCGATGAAGTTGGGACATTTTACATCGTAATCGGATTTGTGTTATTATCTCCGATGTTTGTTGTGATTTACTGGCGATTACGGTCTGGTGGAGCAATGGAGATTGAAGCCCATGAAAAGCGCAGGTTGAATCGCCTGCGAGAGCGATTAATTGCTGCTGACCCAAATAATGTGATGGACCCAAATGCCCTACTGCACGCGCTTGAATCACTCGCTGATACAGACTGGGATGCCTTGGTCACGGAATGGGGAGAGCCACTTACACGTCATACAACTGAATCGCTTGACTTGATTGTCTGGGGATTGACTGCAAACGAGGGTTCACGGTCAGTCACAGTAGGTCTTAGACTGCTATCTGAAGAGTGGTCATTAGCCGCTATCAGATTTCAGGCTGTTGAAGGCGTTGAATGGGTTGTGACATCAGTCACCCCCGAATCATTGTTTGATGGTGATGAGGTTTTCCTTGGGGATTTGAATGCCAAAACAAATCGTTTCCTAAGAATCGATATGGAAGGAGATGCTGAAGGATTTGATTTGATTCTATCCGGATTAGTCGGTGGCAAACCAGTTGCAGCAGTTCCAACAAAAGCGGTACTCACAACCTCTGAAGAAGAATAAGTTCGCTTGTAATTGAGTTAAGCATCATCTGATACGGCGTCTTGATTTTGCTTCTTTGCGGACTAAATCCTCTACCGATTCTAAATCAATCCCGATTTCATCCCGCAATCCCTCAATCTGCTTTTTTACCTTCTTTGAGAGTTTAGAAGGTACAAACAATTTCAACAACACTGTTACATTACCTCGCCCACGACTTCGTGCTCGAGGAAATCCTCGGCCGCTCACCTCCAATGTGTCTCCAGGAATTGAACCGGCAGGCACATCAATTGAGATATCTTTACCATCAATGTGTGGCAGTGATACGGTTGTACCAAGAAGTAATTCAGGATAGCCTAATGGAAGAGCCATCAGAAGGTCTGAGCCATCTCTTTCGTACCAGTCATGGTCTTCGATATGAACTTGGATATAGAGGTCACCAGGGTTTCCACCTCCGCCACGAATTGGCTCACCTCGCCCACCCATTCTCATACGAGTGCCATCAGAAATGCCAGCAGGAATTCCAAAGCGAATTGTTTGTTTTTTCTTCTCCCTACCTTGGCCACGACAATCGCCACATGGGTCAGTAATTTTTCTCCCTGTACCACTACATTCAGGACAATCGGTAACCATTTGTTGAATAAATGGCCCTATCTTACGATTTTGCGTTACTTGGCCTTGGCCAGAACATGTGCCACAAGTCTTGACCCCTTCTGCACTTGCTGCTGCTCGACCGTTACATGTGTCACAAACGACGAGAAGTTTCGCTTCTAATTCGGTCTCGCCGCCTACCATCGCCATCTCCATGTTAATTGAGTGTCTGATGAGAACATCATTGCCTCTTGATGAGCGACGACCAGAAGTCCCTCCTCCACCAAAAAATTGAGAAAAGACTGAATCAAATCCGCCGCTGAACAAATCATCCATTGAGATGTTAACCCCTTGGAAACCACTCCTTCCAAATGGATTACCACCAGGTGATTCATGTCCAAATGTGTCATAATTTTGGCGCTGTTGTGGGTTTGATAAGACCGCGTAGGCCTCTTGAATCTCTTTGAAGCGGTTTTCCGCTTCTGAATCATCTGGATTCTTGTCTGGATGGTTTTTCCGTGCTAATGTGCGGAAAGCTTTCTTCAATTCGTCATCATTAGAATTACGACTAACTTCCAAGACTTCGTAGTAGTCTCGCTTAGTCATGACCCCATCACCGAGTGGTCGCTGACTGCCCACCTGTTTTGAATCTGACCATCATACTGAATGAATACAGCATCAGGTTAAGGAAGAGCCACAATTGCTACAAGCCGCTTTACCAACAGCATTTCTTGCGCCACAGTCCAAACAAATCTTGGTCTCCTTACCGACCGATTTGCCGCCTCCAATTGATGCGCCGAGGTCATCAAACAATTTGTCCTCTCTGCTAATTCCTGCAGTACCCATCTGACCGCCTCCAACTTCGGGCTTTGGTTTAGGTTTTGGTTTTGGTTCGGGCTTAGGCTGTGGCTTTGCTTGTGGCTTTGGCTTCTTCTGCTTTTCTAATCGCTCATCTTCAGCATTTAATTGAGCCATCATGTCTTCAACATTAGTCTGACCTGAGCCAGCTGCTTTCATCATCTCTACAGCAGCACCTGACATTTGTGCCATTGGGTCATTATCTCCGGACATACGTGCTGAAGAGCGTTTGACATGCTCCTCATCGTGGAACATTTGCACCTCTTCTTTGGGTTTATCATCGCTGATCTCACCAGTACGCTTCTCCCTCATAATTTCCTTTACTTTTTGGCCTTGAATGAGGTCTTTATCACTTGCTTGATAGCCTTCTGCGTCCCTCTCAAGACCGGCCATAGCGGCATCAGCCTTGCCCCATAATCCTCGGTCTTCGGCCTTGTAGTCCTTTCCTAATCTTTTGATATTCTTAACTCTGTGAAACTCGTGGTCTTGTTCGCTGCGAGAACGTTTGAACAGGACAAAACCGATTAAAACCGCAACGCCATAGTATGCACCAATTTGCCAATTTTCAACTAGAAGCAAGTCAACTGCAGGAATAATTCTACCAATTAATCCTGCGATAATTAAAGGAACCAATAGAACCGCCCAAGAATTTAGGCTATTCTTGTCGTCATCAGCCATGTCTACCAAGGCGTTGGACCCTGTGATATGGGTTCAATGTTACCCACACTTGCTGAGTAAGTTTGCAGCAATTAATCGGCGACTCTGTCTTTTGCTGCTCGGCCTTTCCTCAACAAGCCATCAAGTAAGCCTATGCTGAAAGTTGTGTGAAGTAGGAACAGCATTATTGGTACTCCAATAATCAAACTTGCTTGTGAACGCGTAAAGGATTCCAATAACCCGTGAAGGACTAGGACAACAGAATAGGCGGCGACTGGTAATTGCCAAGCCGGGTATGCGCCTACCATACAACCCGACCAGCACAACGCTAGAGTAGTGAGCAAACCTATCCAAGGGAGAAACTCAAGAATTGATGCTCTTTGAGGGGTCTTTCGTAAATGCTTAGTACGCCAAAATCCGTAACGGTGGCCAAATCGGAGCCATCCGACAACGGAAGTCCGTTTTGCCATGTGGCAATAGGATGCGTCTGAGCGCCACAGGCTCCAACCCATGCTGTTAAGACGCATGTTAAGTTCAGAATCCTGTGTGGTGATGAATTCTGTATTCCACCCGCCAACCGCATCTAAAGCGGCTCGGCGATAAAGTGTGAAGGGTGGGATTGTGGTGCGCTGGCAGCCTGTAAATTGAGAAAATTGACCCCGCCCACTTGCTAAGGGATTCTGTAGAGTCGCCTCTACCCAGCGCCCGACCAACTTCAGAGGTTGGTCGCTTTCTTTGACAAGAGTCCCAATCCCAGCGATGTTGTCCCCATCTGCTCCTAGTTCTTCTTCTAAATCATCAAATTCACTTATGCGGGATTCAATATGTTTGGGTGGCACCCAAACGTGCCCAATCATCTCAAGCACATGGGTTGCTTCATCCGGCAATTGTTTGAGACTAAGATTTCTAGCCTCAGCGACAAATCGTTCTGGATTTTCTAATAACAAAATTTCTGGGCCGCCTTCAGCAGCGGATTTTTTAGCCAATTTTTCAACTATTTGTCTAGTCCCATCATCACTACCACCATCGACAACATGAATCAAATGTTGTTGTGCAGGCCAGGTCTGAGCCATCAATGACAACAGACAACGCTCAATATAATCCGCCTCTTGAAAGGTCGGAACTACGGTGACAACGTACGGCTCAGGCATCCGACTCACACCACGCTGATTGGCTAATGTCTGTCAATCTTGCCACTACTCAAGCGATAGAGTTCATCATCTAAGCACCCCTCGCAACTACTGATGAGTTCACCTTACGCACTGGTTTGCACGGCTATCCGGCCTTCTGACCACGCCCCAAGTGTTGCTGATTCACTAAGAACGCTCTTCCCCGAACTTGAGCCACCTGAGTTCAATGAAAATGAATTCCCCGTCACCGAGAATGTAGTAGAGTGGAAATTTGAAGATGTTGACCTAAGTAGATTCTTAGAACGTATTTCCGAATTGAGAATTCTTGATACTGCATTGGATGCGATGGGCGCCAATCTATATGATAATGAAACCATATTTTCGCTTTCCCGCCAAGCCGCGTTATCAAGCAAAGTCGCCTTCGTATTGAATGACGAAAAGTCTCTTGGCGGTACAATTGATGTCACCATTCGTGGCGACAATTTAGCGGCTTGGATAGAGGAATCAACTTGGCATGAAGGTAGAAATGAATATCCCCGCTCACTCAGTGATGATTGGTCAATGCACAGAGATGGTGAAGTTAGCGAATGGATTGATGAAAAATCTGAGCAATGAATATTTAGATTCACAGGTTTGAAATCCCACGCTCTTTGATTCGCTTAACAAATTCAACATCTGGTGGAAGCCATTCTACATCCATCAATTCATCCTCAGAAAGCCAGCGATTTTCATCGTGAGATGTCATCACAGCCGGAGGTAAATCCCCATTCGCCTCACATAAGAAGAAGGTCAGGTGAACGACCATTTCTGGCCAGGCGTGCGAGTACTCTTCACAAACCCGTAAAGGCTTGACTGACCAGCCG
>CAUZFJ010000011.1:0-13830 GCA_963579105.1 Candidatus Thalassarchaeaceae archaeon | reverse complement strand
CGTAGAGTAACCCCTTGAAATCTCTAAGACTCAGTAACTCGGTTGTTTTGGCTAATTAATTCACATTAGAGGTGTGTCAAATCCTTCATCTAAAGGATCTGGTAAAGCCGACTCTGACAATTGAGAACTGCTAGTAGTAGTTTGTTCCGTTTTGGAAGAATTTGGAGCCTCCCGCATTTCATTGGATTCAGGTGCTGATAATACAATAAAACTGAACATCCCAATAAACAAAATCAGCAAGACCGCAAAAGCCTCTTGAGAGATTCCGCCGGCATCTTGAGTTTTCAATGCAACAACTAGCAACATTAGCGCGACCACAAGCAAAGCTGGTGCGAGCCGGCGCCACTGCATAAGCAACCGATTCGCCGGCCACTTGATGAACCCAACCCATCTGCGGCCCTCATGGACTTCAAAGTTGATACTGGGCGCAGACGGGCAGAAGGCTCCTGTACTGGTTGGTTGATGACATCCGTAGCACCATGGGGTGATACTCAAGAAGATGCTTTTGACCAATGCTTAGTTGAATTGGGTCTTGGAGATTCAAGACTCATTCGCATGGAGGGAGCGATGCTGCCGATGGGATTTGAGCCATCTCCTCCAGAAGATTTGCCAATGGGCTCACTTGTTGAATGCCACATTGCAGAATCATATGCCTACAACGGAGCCATCGCATCAGCAGGTGTTGCGTGGGCACAATGCGTCACACCTGAAGGGGACGAATGTTCAATCGTTGCAACCTTATCGACAGACCAATCATACGAAGAAACTGAACTGATGCTAAAAATCAACCTAAAACGGAAATTAGCATCTCGTGACCTTGAAGTGGTAAAACACGAAATCGCTGTTGATGAAGTAAACTCAGCTAAGGACCATCATGGCTGTGCAATAGCAGCACTAATCTTGCCAGATACTCTGAAGATGCAATCGGGCCCAGTTGGAAGAATTAGAGGCGGGCTCACAAAGAGTGCTGGTGCAGGTTTCACCCCAGGATCAGGGGCTAGCCGTGCGGTAAAAAGAACGAATAGCGGGGACCACTCTTTCCAACTATGAGGACCTGTTAATGGTAGAAGAACAACAGGTTTTTTTGGTAATCCGTTGCACATCTTGTGAGCGCCATTTTGGTAGTTTAAGAAATAACAAATCATTCGTATGTCCTGGGTGTGGTGAAAGTGGAGAGTACCCCATAGTGGAGCGAGCAAAAGATAGTGGAGACCTCAGAAAAAGAGTATCCTTTGCCAATGTACCGCCAGAACTGCGGGATGAAATGAAACGGAAAATAAAGGTTGATGATTACCAAGATTACCAAGAGGATAGTGCATCAGCCCCTTCTTTGCTAAAACTTCTGAGGAACCTAGTTGACGAGGAAGGAAAGGTCAACATATCCACTGTTCAAAATGAGTTAGATAGACGGGGGATTGCGCTACCTGATGCTCAAGAATTGATTGATATGGCTGAATCTCAAGGATTACTGCTGCGTGATACGCCAACGGAATGGAAGTTGTTGGAATAAACAAGTTCATGAAAGGAAGGTAGGTGGCAACCCTGTTGGGGCCCGTGGGTTAGCCTGGCCTATGCTTGGGCGTTTGGGACGCTTAGACTCCAGTTCAAATCTGGACGGGCCCATCTCTATTTTGAAATCAGATTAGGTTGAGCCGGCGCGCTACTTCATTCTGGTCCAATTTCCAAGTAACTGCTAACAAACCAAATAATGCTGGAATCAGCGCTAACGATGGCGGCTCAAGCAAAAGCAGCATTGGTAATATGCCAAGTAGCAATAACGACGAAAACCATGTTGAAGTTACCGCAAGTCGTGAAGTGATTGGAGTTTTCCCATAACCTCTAACATACCAATTCCAGCCACGTCGCCACAATCCAACCAGCAAAAGCAGGGAAATGCTAGGAAGAAACTTGAACACTTTAATTCCGGACTTTTCATCACGATAAACCGATTTTACAGGCACTGATTCGAATGGAATAGAGTCTGCACCCAAATTTAGCAACCACCAATTTGGGTATCCATAGCCTTGCCACTCGCTTACCCAATCCCATTGTCGCAATGCATCAACCGTTACAGCAGTGTAACCACACTGTGGGTCCTTCACCTCACGGCCGCTAGCAAGAGAGGTTAGTTTGCCCAAAACCCATGAACCAATTCTTCTATTTTTCGGCATTTGCCCTAGCCCTTCATGATGTGAGAAGCGATCGCCTTTGACGAATGGAACTCTTTTGAGAGGGATGAGGAGATTGTCAATATCTTGGGGGTCCATTTGCCCATCCCCAGCCATCACCACAACTGCCCAATTTTCTGTGTTTTCGTTATCCCCATCTAACTGAGAAATTACCTCTGCGTATCCTCTCGCGATTGCACCTCCTACGCCAAGCCCAGTTGTTCTTACGATTTTCCCACACTTTGGTAGTGAAGATTTGGCTTGTTGATATGTCAAGTCAGTTGAACCATCATCAACCACTATCAGTGAATCCACCCATGATGGAATGGATTGGATTGCTGACTCTATTTGCACCTCCTCATTGAATGCCGGCATTACTACTGCTAACCGCCAGCCGTTGCGCATGAATTCTACGGCGGCGGGCACGGTCTTTCAATGAGTTCCACCTTTTTACTAGTTCAGAAGGCGAATCATTAACCCTTAAGCCGGAGCGACGAAGAGTTGGGAAGCATGCGATTAGTGTTTGTGGCTCGAAAACAATCACTCCGCCTCGGCTCGGCCGTGAGTCGAGGTATTGACTTTGTAGACGAAGTGGTTGTCATCTCCTTAGGCGAAGATGAAAAACAACGTGAGATGGTTGAGAAAGCAGGGGGGATATTTGTGGTCCATGAAGGGCCAGCACATGCCCCAAGCCTAGCACGCACCTTACTTGCGATGGACTTACCTGAAACAGATAATACTGTAGCAATTGGACTGGACAATGATTGGAAACTGAAGAACCTGCCACGACATATCGCCCTTTCTAGAAGCCGGCATGATATCTACATGGCTTTCAAACATAGAAGTTCTAATCAACGGACTGAGGACATACCTGATTCAACCGAAGTGATTACAATCGCTTCGTATTCATATGAAGATGCGGCAATTTCTGTTTGTGCCTTCACCAAAGAAGGATTACGCGCACTCGCAGCAGCTAAGGATAGTGGGAAACCTGCTGACCTGCCTCGTGAACTTAAAGTCAGAATTATTGAATTAGAAGCAACACCAGTTGGCAAAGAATTGGAATCGTTGACCAGTGCATCTCGCTTTGCACAACTATTCTACTGGATGCTTGAATCAAAACACCCGCTTATTGTACTCGGGATACCAGGTATTATTTTCTTCACAGTAGGATACAAGATGGCCACTGCATTGATTGATGTGGGTGGCCCACATGATACTGTGAGCATTGGAGTTGCATTAGCGGCCTTTGCTGTCACCTTCATCGGTGTGCTGTCTTTGGTGTCTGGCCTTGTACTCTACATACTTGGAAAACAAATTGACAAAGTACAATTGGAGTATTCCTGATCACGCTAGCCGAAGTGTCTCAAGATTAGAAGGTGTAACCGTTCTGATACGGTATGTTTCCCTTAACCCCTGTTTAAACTGATTGGCAATTTTTGCATCACCGTGGTGCAAAATAATGAAACGCGGTTTTGGGTTCATTTGATTGACATATTCCATCAGTTGACGGCGGTCTGAATGACCACTCATCCCATCAATGATGACTAAGTCACATTCAACCCTAACCATATCCGTTCCCCGCCCTCCATCACTAATTGGTACATCTTTGAATCCATCTCTGAGTCGGCGTCCTAGAGTCCCTTCTGCCTGATAGCCAACGAAACAAAGAGTGTTGAGGCGTTCTCCGCACCAATTTCTCAAGTATTCGATTATCGGGCCACCAGACATCATCCCACTGGTGGCAAGAACTATGCAAGGGCGCGGGTTATTGATGATTGATTCGCGCTGGTCTCGACTCTCAACCTTCCTAAACCATTTAGAGGAAAAGGGGTTAGATTCGTCATCTTTCAAGACAGATTGGCGTAATTCTTGGTTCAAATAATCAGGATGCATTGCATGAATTGCAGTAGCCTCTTGGATCATTCCATCAAGCCAAACTGGAACCGGTTCACAATCCCCTGATTTGAATAACTGGTCAATGGCAATCATCAATTCTTGACTTCGGCCAACAGCGAATACTGGACAGAATACTTTCCCACCCCTACCTAGCACTCGTTTCATCATATCCTGCAATTCTTGGGTCGCTTCCAACCGAGAAGGCTGGAACGATTTCGTACCACCATAAGTTGATTCAAGAACTAGAGATTCAACGCGTGGGAAGCGCACATTAGCAGCATCATAAAGCCATGATTTTTCGTATTTTATGTCACCACTAAAAACCAAATTATGCAAACCTTCGCCAATATGCATGTGCACAGAAGAAGAACCTAGAATATGCCCCGCATTGTACAGAGTCATTTTGATGTCAGGAGCAATGTCTGTGGTTTTGTTCCAATCCACATCAACCACGTGTAACATCATTGTTTGAACATCTTCTAGAGTGTATGCCGGACTTCTTCCTTCAGACTGTGATACTTTTATGAAATCTAATTGCAACAATACCATCAAATCGCGTGTTGGAGGTGTGCAATATACGGGACCACGGTATCCGTATTTGAATAACACTGGAAGCATACCAATATGATCCAAATGAGCGTGGGTAATTACTACAGCATCAATCTTTTCAAGAGGCAATAATTCTGGTGCTGAAAAGTACGGCATCGCGGTGTCCTCTCGGCCTGGTTTTGCCCCACAATCTACGATTACACGACTTTCGTTGGTTGTGACAAGGTGCATTGCCCTCCCTACTTCACCATAGGACCCTAGTGCAGTGAGCCTAACCCACGATTCACCTGGCCTTTGAGGCCGGTAAATGTTATTCCCAAACCTGCGAAGCGCTTTCTTTCGGTCGGTTGAATTGTCCATCCTAAACCGCCTAATGTCAGTAGATGTCCTACTGTCCATACGAGAAGAACGAATTATGGATGTATGCCAGCCGATTTTATCTCTGACTTCTTTGAGATGTACACCCCTCTTGCCTACTGCCAATGCTGGGTCTTTACACTCAATTGTACACTCCCCAATTGCAGGGTCGAACCAAATATTCAGTACTAGCGCATCTTTTGGAATTGTTTCTTTAATTAATTCATTAGCGTCTCTTGGGTTCATTAAAATTGATTCATGAGGCCTAACAATAATTCGTCTTTTTATTGTTTTAGCCATCTCACCAATTAGAGAATTATTGAATTCTTCTGGTGTTTTAGAAATGATGGCTATGCTAGCCGCTTCTAACTCTATTTCATAATCTGCCTTACTAGGCATCATCTCTAGCAACTTCTCTTTTATTTCCTTAAAGGTCAATCTCATTATCACACCTCGTTGTGTTTACTGTATCCCGCAGTTTACCGGCTTCCTCTATGACAGAGGGTAATGGCAGTTTAACTGCCGGGAATCAAATATCAACTCTCAAATTGAGTTGATTAGTTTTGCCTTTTGTACTTCAGTGAGTAAGGTAAATCCTTTGTCAAGAGTGATTACACAGAGATCCATACCATTTCCACTAGCAGCATCTCTTTGAGCTGATGCTAAAAGTGCCTTCGCGGCGACTTTTAATGCCTCGTTCTCAGTCATCCCATCTTTGTATTGGTCTTCTAAAACCCCATACATGTAAGGTGAACCTGAACCTGTGGCACAGTAAGTGTCTGATATCGAACCACCAGCCGAGTCAATTGAATATACATGGCTACCATCTATATCCACTCCTGCAATCAATAATTGAACCCAATATGGACGGCCGCCGAGAATATTTGCAGTCAAAGTTGAAGCGGCCTCAACTTTCATTATTCCGCCACGCTTCATCTCATAAATTGCGATTTCAGCGGCTAAAACTCGAGAAAGAATTTGAGCGTGCCCTACTAAGCCAGCAGTTGTCAGAGCAATGTTATCTGCAATTGAGAAAAGTTTCTGAACATTCTTGTTGGCTACAAAGTGACCCATAGTTGCTCTGTGGTCCGCGCCTACAACTACGCCGCCATCAAAGCACAACCCAATTGTGCTAGTTCCCGTCTTCAATGCCGTCATCTCTGCTTCCATGTCATTACCTCCTAATCGCCCGTTCTTGAACATTCGCACGAAGCAGAATCCCCGCTTCGGCATAGAGGGCGAAATATCGGCCCCTTATCAACCCGACTAAACCTAACTACCTACTTACAACATCAAAATAGGAAATTGGTTATGTGGCGAACCCTGCACCGACAGGTGGTGCAAATGATGGAGGAAGGGGAAGACGGGCCTCGCTGGATTGAAATCCCCAGCACTTCGGAAGGTGAACTACCACGTCCAGAACCTGGGCAACTTTACCATGACTTGGGCTCAATATACCCTGATGCCCCGGTCCCCCGAATAGATGGTGAGTTAGTCATCCGTAGAGCCGTGCTACACGACGTCACTGGTTTAGATGACATTTTTAATTGGGCCGCAGAAGGTGAAGTCGTAATTGTTGAATTGGGAAAAATCATTAACAGAGGTTTTGAATTCGAAACAGCAATTGAGCAAATCAAAAACTTCATTGTCAAAGATGTGGGTGGCTCGCTAGTTCAACTGGGAGAAGATCGCGTTCTTGTCTTACCACCTGGGGTTAGTGGCGTTGATGGTCTAGAAAAAGAATCGTTTGAACACTCTCCGTGAGGTGAAAAAGTGCAAAGTGATGTTGATTTGCCATGCCCTACTTGCAAGAATGAAGGTAGTTTAAAACTCCTTTCAATGTCATCTGAAATCCCTTACTTTGGTGAGCATACTCAGATCACTCTTAGTTGCGAAAAATGTGGGATGCGCCAAACTGATTTCATACCATCAGAAGAGCGCGGCGCCCTTTCATTCAAATTGTCTATAGAAAAAGATGAGCACTTGCAAGCAAGAGTTGTGAGGGGCTCTTCTGGCACTGTTAGAATCCCTGAGTTAGACTTAGAAGTATCTCCTGGTACTCAATCCACTGGATACGTTTCAAATGTTGAAGGCGTAGTAAATCGATTTATTGACATCATTCGTATGATGATGCGACAAATACGAACTGAAATTGAAGAGGGGAATGATGAAGCTAGCCAAAATTTAGAGAAATTATTTCAACTTGAAATGGCTCTTATGGCACTAGTAAAAGGCGAACTACAGGGTGACCTTTCTCTAGAAATACTAGACCCTAAAGGTCACAGTATTATTGGTCACGATGATGCTGTAAAAAAGGAATTGTCTGCTGATGAAGTGGCACAACTTGACCCTGGCCCAGCACCTATCATCATGAGTTCAAAAGATGTTGAGTGAACTAAAGGCATATCCTATGCCAAGAAGTCATCAACGATATGCGCTGTTTGCTGGCGCATTTCACCAAGATGGCTGAGATATTCGCTAGCCTTGTCAATACAAATTTGCTTCATTTGTCCTGTGAGGATTTCCCCGGCACGGTAATCAGCCTCAAGTTCTGCTAGGGCTGTGTCATCATCTTCAAAGAAATATCTCAGATATTGGAAAGCAACATCCACATCGGGATCACCTCCAAGTCGCCGGTGCTCTTCTAGAGTTGGTTGACCACCAGAGAACGAGGATTTGACTTTCTTTTCCATCGTCGCCACATCTTCAGTGAGGAAAATTGTAGTCTCTGGACGACTTGATGACATTTTATCGCCAGTCATTCCAATAGCAAATTGATGGTAAGTGCTTGAAGGCTGTAGTAAGCCAAGACCACCAAGGGAGCGTTCTAATTTCATAAGTTCTGGTCGAATTAAATCTCTATCTCGGCTCGTGGCTGCTGGAATCTCAATAGAGCCATGCTTGGGATTAGAACGAATATCACTGAATCCAATCCCACTCAAAATTGCTGTTAATTTACCAAACAAAGATTGTCGCGCACCTTTGTCAATTCGCCCATCTGCACCAATTCCGAGGGCTTGGGAATTATCATCTTGAACGGAGAGACCGATGACCAATCCACCCGATTTGCAGTTATTTACATTGAACCAGTTAGTCTTACTAGCGAGGCCGCGCGTTAGTCTCAAGTGAGGGTCTTGGTCTATTCCAACAGGCACCACAATTGGCCTTAGTCCACCATACTCGTCAAGTTGGGGGTGCAATATGTCGCCCGCTTGTACCAATGGCGCTTGTACATGAGCGAGGTTAGTTTCACCTTTGAATCCGTAAATCGCTTCAAATTCTGATAAATTGGTTCTCTTGCCAAGAGTGAACCCTAGTCGTTGTACAATAGGTCTTGTTGATTGGAAGTAAACAGATGTATTTTCAACATCCAATCCTAAAGCAGCATAATTCGCCACATACTCTTCAAGAGCAACTCGGCGGCATTCTTCTAGGGATAGACCACGCGTTGCGTGGGCTTCTAAATCAGCCACCGCAATTGTGACATCTGCACCTTGTTCTTGGAACCATTTTACTTGGTCAATTACCATCTTATGCCCTAAGTGCATCCTTCCTGATGGCATCAACCCAGTCAAGACTCCAAATGGATTCCCACTTGAGTGTGCATCTAAAATGAGATTTAAGTCGCGATGTGCAAACACAATTCCTCTACGATGTAACATGTGGGGATTGGGTAGAACTGAATGGTCTACCCTTTCAAGACCGAATTGGTCAATGATTCTGTTATAGTCAGTGGATTGACTTGACGACCAAGGGTCAATTGAAACGTCTCCTGCCATCTGCTCCCCAAACCGGTCTCGTAAGCATCAATGGCATGAATGCTACGGCTGTAACGAAGCGTAGAGAGTCATTGTTGAAATCAAATATAGTAGCCACCCCTCACCTAAGATATGGCCCGCATTCTATCTTATGGTGCTGGGTTGGTTGGCTCATTCATTTGTGATGAATTATCCAAGGCTGGGCATAATGTCACCGCTATCGCGCTAAATCATGATGATGTACCGATGTTGGAAAAAGTCAGAGATAATCTGTCATTTTCATTGATTGAAGAGGATGCAATCTCTCATTTAACAGATTGTGACCTATCCAAATTTGATTTAATCCTCAACTTACTGCCTGGCAGAATTGGGGATTCTATCCGTGAACACTTGATTACAAATGGGGTGAAAGTATGTGATTTAGCCTTCTCTGAAAATTCACCAGATAGATTTCGCGAACTTGCAAAACTATCGGGGGCATCAATGATTCACGATTGTGGAATCGCCCCAGGGGTGTCAAATATGGTTGTAATCTCAGAACAAAAAGGGCAAGTACCACTAAAATCCGTTAAAATTCGGGTTGGCGGAAACCCTCTCATACAAGATTCGGAATGGAGTTACTGCGCCCCATTCTCGCCAACAGATGTTATTGAAGAATATACTCGACCGGCTAGAATACGAATGGATGGTGAAGAAAAGGAAGTACCAGCGATAACAGACCGCCACATGTTCATCGCTGGCAAGCATGGTGAAATGGAGGCTTTCCTTACCGACGGGTTGCGATCTCTGCTAAGCAACCGAGACATAACTTGTGAGTCTCTCTCAGAATATACTGTACGATGGCCTGGCCACATAGAAAAGTTCCTTGACTTACAAAATAGTGGGGAACTAGATGAACAGTCTTTGGTACAGGAATGGGCGTACACACCCACAAGGTCAGAATTTACTTACATGGACATAACCATCACACCAAATAGCGGACCAGTAGTGCGTTGGCAGTTTGATATCCCCGGAGTTGATGAATCGCTTGATAGGTTGTGGCCTTCAATGGCGGTAGCAACTGGAATTCCGTTTTTGGTTGCTTGTGAAGCTCTGCTAGATGGCAGAATTGAAGGTATTCAATCGCCTGACAACTATCACTCTGATTTAGATGAAATCATTTCTCGTCTAAAGGCTGCAGGTGCCGAGATAACTCGTAAATGATGCAAACAAAACTTGATTGATATCAACGAAATAAAAAATAAAAACAGATTCATATTTACAAAAAATAGTATTAAGACTGGGACGGTCATTCTTCTTCAAATTTACAAAAATAAATGATAAGACCCGGGTAGTTATTCTTCTTCAAAGTTCAGATTATCCAAATTATCTAAGACCTCTACTACACGCTGAGCGCGGCGGTCGTTTTTCACCAACCAGATAATAGCGACCGGAGTACAGAGTGCGGCAATAACTGCAAAAGTAGGAAGTATCCAACCATATGTGGCCACTTCGCGCGGCTCAACTAGCCAAGTGAACCGCATTGGTGTATCATCCCAGCGACGAGACCAATCAAACAAATCACTGGTGTGAATTCCCGCAACCGTGATGCCAACCGTGTGGCAATTAAAACGGTCACACGTTTGTTGTGTTGCATTAGGATTTGTTGATGTATCAAAATTAATGTCAACTTTTTGACCTGGCATCAAAGTCAATATTAGACTATTATTATCCTGACGCCAACCAGTTTGCAAGTGAGGTGAATCACTATGCAATTCATCCAAAGCAATATCGCCATCATTCACAGAAACAACATCAGCATCGATGTTTGAGAATTGATTTGTGATAGGAACGTCCCAAAACACCCCTGTTTTTGAGAGTGGATCACTTTCAAAAGTGACTATCCATGTAGTTGGTGATGAATTATTTAGCGTGAAAATACTTTTCGACGCTTGATAAGAAGCGTGCTCGCCCCATGTTGTAAACCACGCTGTTGTTGATTCTATAGAGGAAACCAATTCTGAATTAGGCCTCACAACCACATCGTGTTCTCGGGCTTTCCAGTAGAAATTAATCAGTGGCACACCCCCATCAATTAACTCTTGAAATTCATCAACCGTTTGCCTATTCTTTTCTAACGAACCGCCATTATAGGAAATATTTTCAATTTCTGTGGTGAGTGGTAGGATTTGTTGGTCAACAACCGCAAAACCTGCAGCAACAATAGTTTCAGAATCAATTTCGTCTAACCTTTCAGAATCAATGCCTAATGAAATTGGATTTGCAGCCCATTTTGATGAATTAATACGCTCAGTGAGATAATCTCTACACTCAGAGATTTCTTGTTCATAATCAGTAATTCCACCGCCAGCCATTCCATGGCAGCCAAATTCATCTCCTAGTTCTAGCCTTTCTGGCCCGATGATGACTGTTAGCCAATAATCTTCTTCCCATTCTGCTGCGACTGGTGCACATAGGGGGAGAAAGAGTAACCCAAACAAAGTGAGTGCTACTACCCGCCTTGTGAGCATGTACTGGCCCACCCACCACCCTTTCAAGAATAGAGCGGTCTGAGCCCTTGGCCCAATAAGCATGAAAACCCCCAAGCGAGACGAGACGGGTATGGGTGATTTGAGTTATGATGGTCGCGCTGTATTGGCTCAACTCACTTCGGTAGAGCCTGCGAATCGCCCTTTACCCTCAACACCACTATACGGCGGCTTGCTAAATTTCGCTGTACCCCTCATCAATATCATCACTAGATTGAAGATTTCAGGAATGGAACACATACCTCGAACAGGTCCATTGATAGTAGCGGCTAATCACCTTTCACACCTTGACCCAATTCTAGCAATCTTTAGTTCAAGAAGAAAATTGTTTTATTTGGCAAAAAATGAACACTTTGGCAAACCTGGTTGGAGACAATTGATGCTTGCTACAGGGCAAGTTGAAACTGATAGGGCAAAAGGAGGAGATGATGCACTCGCTCGCGCCGCTGATGTATTAGCCGCTGGGATGCCGCTCGGAATATTCCCCGAAGGGACTCGCTCAAGAAACACCTCCCCGCCATATCTCAGCAGAGGGAAAAGCGGAATTGCTAGAATAGCAGCAGCTTTTCCCGATACACCAATTATCTTCTGCGGGATAAATGGGTCGAGGGAAATCCTTGCCCCTGGTCAACCATTTCTGCCAAAAACTTGGAAACGCACCGAACTCAAGTTTTCAAGCACTATCACATGGAATGAGTGGGCTAGCCATGAAAACGGTGCGAATTTGGATGATGATGCAGTGGGGGAAATTGAGGGGATGTCTGAAAAAAAACAACGCGCGGAACTCAGAAAATTATACCGACAATTCACTAACCAAAGTATCGCAACTATCGCTGCACTGGGTGCGCCATGAACCCTATGAAATGGGGATATGAAGCGATTTGTTCTTAGTGCGTCAATTCCCCCCTTGATGCCGGCGTCAGCATGGACCAGTATCAACATCTACTCAAACTCATCCTACAAGAGGGTGTAGAGCGGGATGACCGCACCGGAACTGGCACAATTTCTGTGTTTGGCCACCAATCAAGATATGACCTCAGAAGAGGATTTCCAGCAATCACAACAAAGCGAGTTCATTGGCCTAGTATCATTCACGAACTGCTTTGGTTTTTATCAGGAGATACAAACACACGCTACTTGACAGACAACAAAGTTCGAATTTGGAACGAGTGGGCTGATGAAAATGGTGACCTTGGGCCAGTGTATGGCAAACAATGGCGTGCGTGGGAAGGAAATGACGGCCGTGTAATTGACCAAATCAGGGGCGCTGTGGCCCAACTGCGGGAGGATCCAGGCTCGCGTAGAATCATTGTATCGGCTTGGAATGTTGGTGAACTCGACAAAATGGCACTGATGCCTTGCCACACTTTTTTCCAGTTTTATGTAGCAAATGGTGAACTGTCTCTTCAACTTTATCAGCGCAGTGCCGACGTTTTCCTCGGTGTACCATTCAACATCTCTTCTTACAGCCTGCTAACTTGTATGATTGCGCAAGTTTGTGGATTGAAACCAGGAGATTTCATTCATACTATTGGAGACGCACACCTTTACCTAAATCATCTTGACCAAGCAAGAGAACAGGTCGGAAGAGTGCCACTCAAATTACCTCGGCTAAGGCTTAATCCAGAGTGTACAGAAATTGATGATTTTTCTTATGATGATATTGAAATTGTGGATTATAATCATCATCCACATATTACTGCTCCAATTAGCGTATGAGGTGAAACAGATGAAGTTAGGAATGATTGTGGCAATGGATGAAGATGGAGTGATTGGACGTGACGGTGTCATGCCATGGAGTCTACCTGCAGATTTAGCTCACTTCAAAAGTTCAACCATGGGTTGTCCGATAATCATGGGAAGAAAAACCTACGAGGCTATTGGTAGGCCACTACCTGGACGACTAAACGTAGTTCTCACCCGTGACATGGAATGGTTCGTTGAGGGAATTGAGATAGTCCATGATATCACAGATGCTCTAGAAGTTTCAGCAATAGATGCTGGATTGGACGGTTGGGTTTGGGTTATTGGAGGCGGTGCGATTTATGCAACTATGCTTGGTCGTTGTGACCGTTTGTTGGTCACCCATGTAAAAGCAAAAGTTGGTGGTGGTGATACTTGGTTTCCTTACATCAACTGGGATGACTGGGAGGAAATTACCCGTGAAACAAGAAAGGCTGATGATAAGAATCCGTTTGATATGGCATTTGCCACTTATGAAAGACCTTAATTGGTGTTAAAATGGAAGTGAATCAACTAGTCGTAACGAACTGTGTTGAATTCATGGAAAAGATGGATGAAAACTCGGTTGATCTTACAGTCACTTCCCCACCATATGATAATCTTAGAGATTACAAAGGCTATTCATTTGATTTTGAAGGAATAGCAGATGGATTGTACCGCGTCACCAAAGAAGGCGGGGTTGTAGTTTGGGTTGTTGGAGACAGAATTCACAAAGGCAACCGTTCACTGACTAGTTTTCGTCAGGCATTATATTTCCAAGAATTAGGCTTCAATGCTCACGACATCATGATTTATCGTAAAAAAAAATACACCATTTATTCGCACAAA
>CAUZFJ010000010.1:0-13947 GCA_963579105.1 Candidatus Thalassarchaeaceae archaeon | reverse complement strand
GCCCCCCCAAATTCCATGAATGGGTATTGTTCTTGAATATCCTCTAAAAGAGCAGTATCAGCTTGCATTGGCCCATCAATCAAGATGTTGGGGTCTAGTTCGCGGGCAATATCAATGGCATCTTCAAGCCGAGTTGAGCGTAGACCACGGCTTGAGCCAAAGTTGGAGAAAGATAGAAGCGCAACTTTCGGTTTGATTCCAAAGCGCTTCGCAACGCGTGCTGTTTGCACACAAATTTCTGCCAAAGTCCGAGCATCGGGGTAGACATTTACAGTTGCATCACCGATGAACAATAATTTGCCTTTGACAGCCATCATGTACATTCCGACAACTCGGTGAGCATCTTTTGAGGTTCCAATCACTTCTAGACAAGGTTTGAGGAATGTGGGATAAGCACGAGTCAATCCACCCACAAAACCGTCAGCGTCTCCTACTTCAACCATCATCGCACCAAAATACGTTCGTGATTTCAGTACTCTCTGAGCATCAATAATAGTCAACCCTTTGCGACTTCGTATCTCAAACAGGGCGTCACGGTAGGAACCTTTTCGACGAGGGTCCTGAATGGGATTAATCACTTCACATTCAAAATCAAGGTTATACTCCTCCTTGAGGGCATCAATAACTTCAGGACGCCCCAAAAGAATGGGTGTGCAAATATTCTCGTGGTCCAACTCATATGCGGCCCTCAATACATGCGGGTCATCACCTTCTGGGAAGACAATTTTCTTGCGCGAAGATTTTGCACGATTCATAACAGTGCGCATAACTGAATGAGTTAAGCCTAACCTTGCTTCAAGTTCTTCTTGATACGCAGTCATGTTGAATGCTGACTCTGAAATACCTGCTACACCATCTTCAACTGCTGCTTTTGCAACCGCCGATGCGACGCTGACTAGTACACGTCTGTCAAATGGTTTGGGAATGATGTAGTCCTTGCCGAAGGAAATAAAATCAAGGCCATAGGCTTGGCTGACTTCCTCTGGAACGGCCTCTTTTGCCAAGCCTGCAAGTGAGACGGTTGCAGCCATTCTCATGTTTCGAGTAATTTTTGTTGCCATGCAGTCAAGTGCACCACGGAATATGTAGGGAAATCCTAGAACATTGTTTACTTGATTTGGGAAATCTGAACGGCCGCTAGCAACGATTGCATCAGGCCTAGCTGCCAAAGCGACATCTGGCATGATTTCAGGGTCCGGATTTGCTAAAGCGAAAATTATTGGTTTTTCAGACATTGAGCGGAGCATGTCTGGATTAACGATGTCTCCTCTTGAAAGCCCAAGGAAGATATCCGCACCTTGCATGGCAGTAGCGAGATTGCCTTCATCTATATCACGAGCGAAGCGTTCTTTTTCAGCAGAAAGACCACCCTCTTCTGCTCTCTTTTTGGTGATGATTCCTTTGGAATCAATCATTTTGATATTGTCGGTATTCACACCGAGTTGCACCCAGTGATCAGCACAAGAAATCGCTGATGCTCCAGCCCCAGATATTACTACTTTAACTTGTGAAATATCCTTATCAACTAATTCGAGAGAATTTAGCATCGCCGCTCCAGAAATTATTGCGGTGCCGTGCTGGTCATCATGCATAACTGGGATATCCAATTCTTCTTTCAAGCGGCGCTCAATTTCAAAACACTCTGGGGCTTTGATATCTTCTAGATTGATACCTCCGAAGGTTGGTGCAATCCGCTTCACTGTTTCAACGAATTTGTCGACGTCAGTTTCATCAATTTCAATATCAAATACATCAATATCTGCGAATGCCTTGAACAACAATCCTTTGCCTTCCATTACCGGTTTACTAGCCAGAGCGCCAATATTTCCTAATCCAAGTACTGCAGTCCCATTGGTGATAACTGCTACAAGATTTCCTTTTGCAGTATATCGGTAGGCATTGCTCAGATTTTTTTCAATTTCTAAACATGGATAGGCAACTCCAGGTGAATAAGCGAGCGACAGGTCGCGCTGAGTTGCATGCGGTTTTGTGGGTATTGTCTTCATTTTCCCAAAAGGCTTTGCTGAGTGATAATCCAACGCATCTTGACGCAATTTCTTCTCTTTCACGGGATGCCCATCTCCAATGTCGTTTTGAAACGGCGGCGCTACTATGATATTTGCATTGCCCAAAACGTTGAGTAGTGATTTCAAGACAATCAGACAATGTATACAGAGTATACAGGTGGTCCATGAAGCCATTTCCTTCATAAGTGATGTTGAAAGCGTTGCACACATGAATCAAAGACATAGAACGACCGCCCCCCTCTTTCTAGTCGCGGTGATGTTAATCGCATCTCTATCCCCTGTTTTGCAATTAAGTGGAGTAATGAATCCACGAAATGCAGTTGAATGGGGTTCGGGTGGCTCCAATGATACTGGGTGGGTTAGTCTTGATGCTATTGGTGCAGATCCGGCAAGCGGAATTCTTGCTGAAGGAGATTTACATCTCACTCTTGCCCCGGGTGCAATAGTTGAGAATTTGTCGTTTGAAGTAAGAGTTAACGGTTCAAATGGTACTTGGGTAGAACAACCTCAACTCTCGTTCGTTGATACTCAAACACAAATCATGGATTGGCGCGGCTTAGGCGGCTTTGGTCAACAAAATGATTTGATGGGTTCCGACCCTTACTCTTCCCGACTCACACCCAATGCTAATGCTGGTGCATCTTGGTTACTGCCTGGCGATGCTGAAGTTACTGATTTGGTTGTGGAAGCATTGAGACCCGCTGATGCGTACATCACATTCACTCCATTCACGCTTGATGTAAGTGCTACGGCAATTCATCCGGATGATGGGCGCTTGTATCTTTTAATTGATGAGACATTAGTCCAACTAGATGCGAGAAATGACCCGCCAGTGATTGAGTTGGCAGAGAACATTACTGGCGCAACCACGATTGTCATCGATGCTGCAAAAGACATGATTCTTGTAGCGGTTGACGACAATGCAACAAAATTCCGAGCGTGGTCACTCACAGATTCTACTGAGTTAACAGGCCCCTTTTCAATTGAATCAAGTATGTCTGGAACCACCACAGAAATAGTGACTGCAATGATGACTGATGCAGCCGGATTAGTTTGGGCAGGTACAAATGAGGCGGATTTGATGGCGGCAGGAGTCGGCGTTACAAGCAACCCCTCAGCGGGTTCTGATGCCGTCACTGATATGCTAGAAGTTGGAGGTATTGTTTACCTCGCTACTGATGGTGGTGGCGTTATGCGTTATGACACATCAAGCAGTCAGTGGCTCTCCTCTTGGGATACACAAAACTCGTTACCAAGTGACAACGTGGTTCAGTTAGAATTGATGAACGGCATCCTAATGATTGGCTTAGCAGATGCTGGAATTGTTCGTTATAATGTTGCGACTAGTTCATGGCTCGCAACTTGGACCGATGCTAACTGGCTTAATTCAAATGATATTCGTGGAATGGCCCAAGGTGGTGAATGGTTACACATTTTAGCTGGCGATACTCTTCATTTCTATAACATGACTATGGCTGCTTTCTCTACCAGTAAGGCACTGCAAGATGTAGGTCTAGTACGCGATGGAGTTGATTTGATTGTCTGGCCAAACGGTGGTGCTCGCTCACCTGGAGTAGACACGATTCTAGTAGGCGATGGCGGAGGTAGTTTCGCACTTTTTGAACCAGCAACCCCCCCAACTCACTCATCTACAATGTTGCTCGCTTCTGGGCCTACTAGCGCAGTTATGCACGACGCGTTGGAAGTAAACAATGTAGTGTGGGTTGCTGGAAATGAAGTCATTGACCGATTTGACAAAAACTTGAATCAGTGGTTAATACCAATTGAGACCGGCACAATCAATCAGGCATTAGAATCTGATGGCACTTCGGTTTGGGTAGCGACTAGTGATGATGGAATCTATAATTTCGCATTCAATGGAAGTCAAATCGCCCACCTTACTACAAGTAACAATCTCAACTCAAATGATGCCGATTATCTAGCCTTTGATGTAACTACTGATACTATCGTGGTCGGTCATTCAAACGCTGGAGTCACGCTTGTTGATGCTACAAACCAAACAGTTACATCGTCATGGTCATCTGGGCGTTCTGATGCATTTACAAACAACATCAGAGGGGTTGCAGCTCGTTCAGCAATCGCTTACATCGCATCTAACCAAGGTGTTCTTCGCATCGATATTACCAATGACACCTTGTTGTCCTCTTGGCGCTCAACAGGGATGGATAATGTAGATTATATGCCAGTAGAAACTGATGGCAATCACCTGTATCTAGGACTGTACGGATATGGTGTGCTCGTCTTTGACCGCGTATCAGGAGATGTGATTGATACATGGCGAGCAAATCGAGGTAACAATGGAATTTCAAACAACAATGTATACTCTCTGCACCGTGATAGTGGTGGTTCAATGTGGGTTGGTACTGCTGATGGTGCGGACAGGTGGGACGGTGTTTCATGGACTCACATTCAGGCTCAAGGAGGATTCAACCCCTCAAACTTTTACGATTTAGATTCGGATTCAAACTATCTGTATGCGGGGACAAATGCCGGTGCTTGCCAATATCGTCTTTCAGATTTACATGAAGAGAATTGTTGGAATTATTACACCAATCCAGATGGTCTCCCATCTTCATGGGTTTACGCTGTATCCATCCTAAGTAATGGTAATCTCTACGCTGGAACCAATTATGGTGCAGGAATCATTGATGTTGTAAACGATACAGTAGTAGATGTCTGGGTAGCAGGAGAATCAACTTGGAATGCACCGACATACGAATACAATGATGTTGCATACATTGGGTTGAATGGCATGGGTGTTGCTCGTTATGACAGAATTAACGATGTTTGGCTTCAAGAATGGGACTCTTCAAATTCAAATAATCTTGTAACTGATAATGATGTAACAACTCTAATTCCCGACCGTCTACCTCATCGAATATGGATTGGTGGTGATTTTGGACTACGCCTAATTGACCTTGTTAATGAAACAGTGGAAGAAACTTTCAGCAGAGCAAATGGTCAAAATGCGCCGGGTGAACTCGTTATTATTGGCAATGTTCTCTACTATTCAGAAGCAAGAGCAGGAACTCAGTCAAACGATAACATCTATCGTTACGATATAGATAATATGACAGCCCTATCATCCTTAGATGCAGGCCAACAAATCAGTCAATCCGGTCTAGTTTATGGGATTGGAGAAGGTCCTGATGGAATGTTGTGGATTGGCGTCACACCATCTGGCTGGTTTGGTTTGGATGCGGGTAGTGTCGTGCGTTGGGACCATGCAAACGATACTTGGGGCAATACGCTGGATGCGACCGGTTCAATTCTACGTGTCAATTCCGTATACGCTGGCGAATGTGAACCACTGAACATCTCAGCTTGTCACATCTTTGCATCTTATGGTGAAAAGGTACATCGGCAATTTGACTACAATGGCAATCTGCTTAATGAATGGGATGACACTGTGATACAGGGCCCTATTCGCTCAATTGATTTGTATCAAGGATTGATCCATTTTGCAACATATGAGGGAATTGCTAGATATGATATGTATAATGATACTTGGCTTACCACCCTTACCGCAGATAATGGCGGACTTCCATCAAATTCAGAAGATACAATTTTTGACATTGAAATTGTTGGTGATGACCTTTGGTACACAACAATGGCTAACAGTGGATGGAATCGCAACAGTCGCATTTTCAGTTTCAATGGTACAACTCAGACTTGGAGTAGTTGGCAAGCAGGTAGCACCAACATCCCAGCAGGATTTGGGTTCTCAATGGAAGTGTGTAATGGCATAATGCATGTAGCAATGGCTCGATACCAAGGGTTTGGTACTCAAGGCGGTGTTGCACGATTTGATTTGCATACCAATACATGGTTAACAGGTTGGGCACAAGGTAGTCAACAAAACCGTGGTTTAGATGATGACGACGCTCTTGCATTAGCGTGTGATGAAATTGGCGACGTTATTTATGTTGGATTTGATCAAAATAATGTCGGTATTTCACGATATAGTTACACTGCTGGAAGTTGGTTAACATCAATTACTGAGACTACAAATGGCATCATGTCAGACCAAGTTTTCCCTGATGGAATGCGCTGGGTGAATGGTGTCTTGATGATTTCACACACAGATGAAGGTGGTGGTACCGGTGGTATTTCTAGAATTCCTGCAACCGGTGGCCAACTAGGTTCAGGGATGAAAATTGATGTGGGAACTCAGGCATCTAGTATGGAAGTCATCCCAACTAATGGCAATCAGATTGATTGGGTAATTGGTAGACCTGGTGGTGATTCTGGATACAATAGAGTTGACATCATCAACTCAACAGGATTGCACAAAGGTGCAGTCGATATTCTTGCAGGATTATCAAGTGGCAGAATGCTTGAAGTTACTTTTAGCGGAACAGATGTTTGGCTTTCATCTGCAGATGATTCTCAACAATATTCAGCCTCCTCAATTCTGCATGGAGAGTTACTTCCAAACGGCACAATTGAATGGATTGAAGCATATCCATTCGTTTGGGATATCGTAAATGAAATACTACCAATTAACAATGATTTGTGGGTTACAACAAGTGCTGGATTATACAGTATTGATATCGCAACAGGTCAGATGTCAGGAACTCCAGTTCCGTTGCACTATCAAATGGATGGTATCTATCGTTCTGGTAGTGATTTAGTGATTGGATTGATGGGAACAACAACTACATCAGCAGGATTCCAAGTTTACAATCTAACAACTCAAAGTTGGACGGATGGTTCACTGCTAGCAGGTTTACCATCAAACATAGTGCGTGATTTTGTTGAATATGATAACCGTATTTGGGTCGCCACTTTCGGTGGAATTGGGGTGTGGAATACAAGCACACAAGCGTGGGATGACTCTATCACAACTCAGGATGGGCTTCCCGGTCCAATTATTGACAAGATTTGGGTTGAGGGAACTGAATTGATGCTGGCTACACCCGCTGGGATGGTTCGCTGGGATGTTCCTAGTCATTCGGTTGTCGCGACCTATGACAGAAATTCTGGTCTGATTGGAAACCGTGTCAACGGTATAGCATATGCTCCTACTACAGTAATTGCAAGTGGTAATTCAACTATCATAATTGGTCCAACACTATTCTTATCGCACAATGGTGAAGGCGCCTCAAGACCTGGCGCAACTGCATTTGATATTTCAACAATGCAACCTGGGCAACATTATCGAGTTGATATGTTGCCATCGAATGACGTTACGGCAATTGCAGCTGATTGGTGGGGCGTACACGTTGCTACCAATGAGGAGCCCCTAATGCATTGGAATGCTGGCGCCAATCAAATGGAGGCTGGAAATCCATCATGGGCATTTTCATCGTGGCCAATCACTGATATTCTCAGTGACGGTACAACTCTAGCAGTCCTCAGTCGAGGTGGAATTGATTGGGTTGATATTTCTTCAACACAGCATAATGTTGTTCGTCAAGAATACATCTTATCCTTGACTGGTGGTTGGGTTGGAAGCAATGGTATATGGCTGACAACTGGTGATAATGGGTTATTTGGATTTGGCTCTGCACCAAATTATCTAGATGTTGATAGAGAATCAATGCGTCGCGCAAATCCGCTGACAGCGACCTTTTCAGGTGTCTCGTGGGATATTACAGACTCCACGACCCCTGGTCAAAGAATCGCTCTAATTGACCCTACTAACTCGGTTATACTTCCTGGCCAAGCAAACAGTGCTTCTCCTAATGGAATCCCTATCCATCAGATGCCTCTGACCCTCTCTAGCCCCGTAGAAGGTGCAGCAATTTGGGTGGCGTCTCATAGTGTGAACTATTCTGGTGTATGGGACCTTACTGACTTGAATAATAATTTAGCCAATGAATTCTCAATAGCAGCACGTCGTGGCACATTAACACAAGATGGCCGTGACCTACATATTCGTTTGCAGAGTCCACTAAATGGCACCTTAGAAATACGTGTTATGTACGATTGGACCCGGTCGGAATCCCCAATTGAATTGTTAGATTTGTTTGACCGACCTGATGATGGTGGAGGCGTATTAGTTGCTGAGTGGACACCAAGTCAGGATAGTGGTTGGGAGGCATATAGGATTTATTTGCAAGAGGGAAATTGGAGTTCAATGCCCAGTACTGCTGACCTATCAATGCGAGCACCAGATGCTCGAATTCCAATGTGGTCTACAACTCTAGCAGAAATCGCTACTGTAAATGGTGCACCAATTATTGATGGCGTAGATATCTATGGAGTTGCTCTGATTGAGTACGATGACGGAACCCTAGGTGAGCCTTCACCTATCATGGGCCCGGCTTCAGCGAGTGATGAGGTACCAACACCTCCAGAATGGGCTAATGCAGGTCCTGCTGAAGGTGGCGCAGATGGGGACCTCTATGTTGAGTGGAAGAAGTGTACTGCAATCGATCACGCTGGCACAAGAATTTGGGCAGTAACCCAAGAAATCACTGATGCAGTTGGCTTAGCAACCCAAGGTGCTGATATCAACTCACAAGCCAACAGCACCGTGCTGCAACTTGAGAAGGGCCGCCCGTATTGGGTGGCACTGACCTGTGTTGATGAGGGTGGACTTCATGACCCAGCAAATGCAACAATCGTTGGCCCAGTAGTGCCAACAGGTGGAATCAACGATGGAATTCCGCCAAATCCAATTGAGAACATTACAGCATACGACACGCCTGAAGATGAAGGCGGTAGAATCACTGTGGAATGGACACCAAATAATGAGGACGACTGTGCTTGGCACACAATTCTCATACGACCATCACAGGCTGATGAGTTAACACCAACAAACGCAGAGGATTTTGCGAATGCAACGATTGTCGCTGATTGTACCACCAATTCAACCATCATCTCAGACTGGGGTGGGGTTCTTCTAGAGGACAATACCCTGTACTGGGTTACTGTCGTAGCCTTTGATGCGTGGGGCAATGGTGATTATGGAAATGTTACCGTGGTTCAAGTAGCGCCTGAGAAGAATGTTCGTGGTACCGACCCACCTGGACGTGTAAACAACCTTTCAGCATGGGACCATCCTCAAGATATGGGCCAGGCTATTGATGTTAGTTGGGCAGCAACTGAGGTTGGTGACTTTGGTTACTATGTAGTTTGGGCAAGTAGTCAACCAGTAGACAATTTAGCGGCTACTTGGGCAAGATGCAAAGATGATGTAGGTGCTTGTGGGGCCGTGAAAATGGATATCCAATACCCAATCAATTCAGAAGAAGGATTGATTGGATTAACTCTAACAAAAGCGCTCTATGATGGGGACAGTGTTGAGAATTCTGACCCGGATACCATTAGGCCTAATGTCCCTCTTTCAGTAACAGTCACAATTCATGATTTGTATGGTTCCGCTTTCTTGACGGGTTTGCCTTCAGTTGTGGTGACTCCAATAGATAACCGCGATGATATCATTGCTCCTGACCGCTTGCAAGCACCAATTGTAACTGATGTTCCCAATGATAACGGAACTGCAGTTTATGTTGTATTTGAATTGAGTGATGCCAGTGATATTGACCATTATGAGGTATATTCTGATATTATTGGATACACAAGTAGTGGCCACAGACAACCAATTATGATTCTTGACCGTAGTGTGCAACAGCCAATAATGGTCAAGGTGATTGACGGTGGAGAAGCAATAATGTCTGGAATCCCAGTCCACATTGCTATTGTTCCAGTTGATTCATCTGGCAATGCTCACCGTGATTTGTTGAACGTTGGTTCAGGCAAGGCAATTGATAACTCAGGAGATGACCCAGGAGGACATCTCCCAGATGTTGACTTTACAGTGCAGTGGAGTGAAGATGGCGGAGCAATTGAAATCGAGTGGCAAGAAATCGTCAGAACAGATATTCGCAGTTATCGAATCTATGTTAGCGATTCTCGCTTTGAGAACACCGATGAAGCGGATATGGCTAAGGGCGGTATCATCGGTACTTTCTGGTCATTGGAAGAATTCAATGAGACCTTATCTTACGATAATTCAACGCACTGGTTCATCGCAGTTTCAGCATATGACGGCAACGTTTGGAAGCATCTAGTACAAGCCAAGGAATTGAAGCCTTACAAGGCTCCATCTGATGGTGATGGTGATGGCATTAACGATGGCGAAGCAAGTGCTGGTTTGTTTGACTTAATTGACATGAACACCTTGTTGACCATCCTGCTATCATTAGCGATAGTCACTGTTCTATTGCTTGCTATTAGGGGGCGCAGTAACCGCTCAAGGAATGAAGCCCTAGAACTCGCTCATGCAGCGTGGGGATTGCCTCAAGAAGAGGGTTGGGAGGACAACGAAGATGGTAAAACTCCTCGCGGCCCTGATGCTGATTTGGCTGGAACATTGATTCCGGCGGCATCTCAGATTCAAGCAGCACAAAAATCTCAGGAGACTCAGTCGGGCTTTACCCCACAAGTAGAGGAACCACCAACAGATGCCAGTAGGCGCCTTGCAGAATTATCAGATGACTTGTTTGGTGATACCGCATCAGGCAAGCCATCTAGTGGTGATAGTGAACTTGATACATTAATTGATGATCTATTGTGACCTTTTCTACAAGGTGAGCATTGATGGGTACGAACCTCTCGTAGGAGAGTGGTGGTGGGATGACCGAACTAGCTAAGAGTTCAGTATTTACCACATTAAGGTGGGATGGTGGCTATTCAGTTGCCCATTTCGAAGAGCACCTCACACGACTCAAAGAACACGCGGCACGCTTGTCAATCCAATGGCCGGTTGATGCCCGTGAACAGGCAATGAGTACGATGCTTTCAGTATTTACAAACACCAAAGAATCAAATCAAGAGGCTTGCGTTGGATTGCTAAGATTAAATCTAAATTTGAGTGGAGAAATAACAGCCTCAACACGATGGGAACCTGTGAAGTCAGATTCTCATCTTAGAATTTCTAGAGTGAGTGCGACTGCAATCTCTGCACCTAGATGGGAGGCTGGTATTACTGGGTGTAAGCATGGTGATTGGCAACCATACAAAGATGCAGCCACACAAGCGGAGGAGAGAGGCTGTGAAATTGCCCTTTTAATTAATGATGACGCGGTAGTTGATTGTCAATCGGCCACGCCACTACTTTTGGATGATGATGGAACCGCTTGGTATCCAGCCCCTTCAGAGGGGGCTCTTGATTCAATCTCGCTCGCATCTATTGGAGGCCATCTTGAGCGGGAAGGAATCCCTCTTATTCCTGGCCGCCTAACAAGAAATCTTCTTTCTCGGGCCAGAGCCTTAGTGGCGATTGGAACTGGAATTGGCGTAGTATTAATCACAGAATTAGATGAGCAATCAATTGGCAATAACCCCAATAATTTTGCCAACCTTTGTCTTGAATCATTTAACCAAGCACTAGAATCAGGTTGGACGGATATACGGGAGGAATCACAGTGACTGCAAAAAAACAGTGGCCTGTTGATGATAGGGATGGGTTCGCACCTGCTCTTCTTGAATTCTTGCGAGAATTAGGACTGATTGGTACATCTGCAAGTGAATATGGTGGGCCCGATGAACTGCTGCTTCAATCTAGTGGGCCGATTTCTGTTGATTCTAACTTTACATCAATTGCAGGCCCACCAATAATTAGAATCACCTCACAACAGCCTTCACGGCTTCGTCAACCTGAAGCAATTTCAAACGGTTCTGCATTACAAGGGGAAATTAATTTGGGAGGACCACAATCAACTTGTGATTGGCGAATTGAGCAATGGGAAGAAGGCTGTAAATGGAATAAAAGAGTGACTGTAGAAGGTAACGATTTATCTTCAGCACTGAGGGAGATGAACCATCTTTTACCAGACCTTGATAGTAATTTAAAAGGCTTACAACCGGGTTGTTTTGCTGGGCTTTTAACCTATGATTTAGTGCAATGGACTGAACCCGTACAACTTCATCACTTACCACCCACAGGTGCTCTCTTAGGGCTACTTCTTAGGGTTGATAGGTGGGTTATCCACGATAGGTCCAAAGGGACAATTTCAGTTTTGTCTACTCACCACGATGAGTGGTTTGAGAAATGTTGTGAAGGAATTGAAAATTGGCTTATAACTCCAGATACTCAGCAGGAATCGCTAGCAGAAAAGTCTTCATTAGATTCCACAATCCTTGATGAGGAACATTCTGCAATTGTTGACACTGTGCGTCGCGCAATACGTGACGGCCAGTTCTATCAGTTGAATTACGGGCGCATTTGGTCTGGTAGGTTACAAGATCCATGGGGTGTTTTCAAGCGTTTAGTAGCCACAAATCCAGCGCCATATTCTGGATGGCTGAGTGTTCCCGATTACGATTACTCTCTTGCCAGTGTGAGTCCTGAACTTCTTCTATCAATGAATGGCAACGAATTATCCACTAGACCAATCAAAGGAACGCGCCCACGCGCACGCTCGCGAGGCAGGGATTTGGCTTTGAAGAGAGAATTGGCAGCAAGTCGCAAGGAAATTAGTGAACATATGATGCTAGTTGACCTAGAAAGAAATGACCTTGGCAAGGTTTGTGCAGTAGGCTCAGTTCGTTGGCACGATTGGAGAATAGAGTCACACCCTACAGTACATCACCTAGTTAGTGATGTGAGGGGACGACTTAGGGATGATTTGGATGGATGGGATGCATTGCAAGCATTGTTTCCTGGTGGAAGTATCACCGGCTGTCCTAAGACTGCCACGATAGCCGCCATAGATGAGTTAGAAGCAACTCCACGCAGAGCATGGACTGGTTCTCTAGGATTTTACGACCCACGTTCTGGTCTGGCGTGTTGGAATATTTTAATTCGGTCATTAGAAGCAGAAGGTGGACTTTCAGGGGATTGGTTAGGGAAAGTTCAGGCAGGTGGTGGCCTAGTTTTTGAGTCTGATTCCCTACAAGAGGTTGAAGAAGCAAAATGGAAAGCTCAAGCACTTCTTGATGCTGCTTGGGGTTCTTCAGCGAGTAAAATACCCCAAGGTGAGATGTCAATTGAGCCGGTCCCGTTGCTCAATTCAGTAATCGAGGCATTGCACAAATCTCTCAATACTAAGCCACAGGTATGTATTTCTCCAGCCGAGCCAATTGAGTGGAGGACTGGTGATCCACGATTCGTGCCAGTGAATGAAGGTGAGAGGCGTTTGTTATTCATTGACAACCTTGACTCTTTTTCATGGAATATCATTCATGGATGCGCTCAACTTGGGGCGGAAGTAATTGTTGTAGAAGGGCGTGGCGAAAAATCAAGCGCTGAAGTTCAAAATCTTCTATCTGCAATCATGCCCACTCACATCATCTTAGGTCCGGGCCCTGGCTGGCCAACTAATTGCAAACTTACTCAGCAACTCGCCACATTGGCTTTGAAAGGCGAAATTGTCGATTCTGATAAGAACCCAATTCCCCTTTTGGGAATTTGTCTGGGCCACCAAGCAATTGGTGAAGCGGCAGGCTGGAAGTTACTACCATCTCCAAACGGGGCTGTGCATGGTGTGACAGTTGAAATGAATTTTGAGAATGACTCACTTTTTGCTCGGATGGAATCTCCACAACGTATGATGAGATATCACTCTCTAATCGTTGAGCCCACTGGCAGGCAACTCAAGGTGATAGCAACGGATGCCGAAACTAACTCTCTAGTCATGGGTATTGCTCATCCTGACTTACCGGTTTGGGGGGTTCAGTTTCACCCCGAGTCTTGTGGGAGCGCTGATGGTTGGAAGATTTTGGAAAATTTCTTAGTAACTGCAAATAGTGCGTTTGGTCAAAGCGTTGAAATGCCTCTTCTCGGTCGAGAGGGTTGAGGGAATAGGATGCCAACCTGCCGCCTATGTCGTAGCGTTTACCCCCAAGAGCATTTCATTTCTGGAAATGGGCCTCGCTATCTCGTGTGTGCTCGGTGTGGTGTAGAGCATGGATACTGTACTGCAGAAGAAGCCACTCAATTGTATGA